>DATEME010000305.1:0-18881 GCA_035275865.1 Candidatus Acidiferrales bacterium
CGATCCCGCGGCGCAATCTGCTTCGCGCGATGAGGCGGCTGCGAAGCGCCAGATCGAGTCGCTCATCTATGAAAATGGCGGTTCCGGCGGCCCGGCTGACTCGGTTGCGGGCTCGGGCCCCTTCCGCATCTCGGAATGGGAGCCTGGGAAGCAGCTTACGCTGGTTGCGAATGATGATTATTCCGGCGGCCGTCCGTTTGTGGACGCAATTGAAATCGATATGGGGCGCAGCGTCCGTGATCGTTTGACGGACCTTGAAGTCGGTCGGACGGATTTTTCCGAGATTCCCGCCGAAGATGCGCGACAGGCAGCCGGCAGCGGCGTCCGCATTAGCGCGTCACAGCCGGACGATTTGATTGCAATGGTATTTTTTCCCGGGCACGCCGCCACAGCTGACGCAAAGCTTCGCCAAGCTGTCGCTTGTTCCCTTAACCGCACTGCCATCGTCGATTTCATTTTGCAGAGGGAAGGACAGCCCGCGGGCGGGCTACTGCCGCAATGGTCGAGCGGGACTGCCTTCCTTTTCTCGACGGCCGCGGACCCATCTCATGCGAAGGAACTTCGTTCGCAAATCGCAGGTTCGCCTTTGATTCGGTTGGGATATGATTCCGGCGATGCCCTGGAAGAAAGCATAGCGGACAGGATTTCTGTCGACGCGCGCGAGGCGGGCATTTCCGTCGCGGCGGCGCCGTTGCAAAGGGGCGCGAGCGCAAATAGAAGCGATGCGCGGCTGGTACGAGTCAGCATGATTTCACCGCATCCCGCTGTGGCGCTTGCTGGGCTTTTGAGCGTCCTCAATCCGCTTGCCGGCTTGGCTACGGCGCCACCAAACGATGCAGGCTCCGCCGAGCAGGTTTACACGGCTCAGCGCTCGCCACTGGACGGATTTTGGATCGTTCCCGTCGTTTGGGTGCCGCGCGTCTATGGCTTGAGCGGTCGCGTGCGAGACTGGCAAACGCCAGCGACGGGCGATAGCTGGCCTTTAGCGAACGTCTGGCTGGATGCGGGCTCGGGCGCGGCGAAGCAAAACTAGGCGACAGCCCCAATTTCGATGACTTTTCGGACCAAATTGTTCTTTGTATTTACGCTGGCGCTGCTGGTGTCGGTAGGCGTGATCGTCGCCGGCGTAACGATCACCGCCCGCAATTCGTTTGAACAGCTGAATGCGGAACATACCAATGCCCTGATCGAGCAGTTCAAAAGGGAATACGCGCGCCGCGAGACGGAAGTCGTCACGCGCGTGCACGGAGTCGCCGAAGATTCAGGCACCGTCACCATGGCAATGAATTTGGCTCGTCCCGCCGCCGACGTTTCGGTGTACGTGAACGATGCACAAGAGGTAGCCAGGGCCCACCAGCTCGATTTCCTCGATTTTCTTGGCGACGACGGATCGATTATTTCGTCTTACGAATGGCCTGCGCGATTCGGATACAAGCTCACTTGGGTGACAGAGCCCAAGGACTGGTCTTCTACGGGCGCATTCTTGACAAGAGTCGACACGCAGAACGGCGCGCAAGTCGGCCTGCTTTCTGTAACACCGATCCGCGTCGGCGATAAGAATCTTTACGTCGTGGGCGGCGAGCGGCTTGAAGAAAAGTTTCTCTCCGAGCTTGTGCTCCCCCAGGGAATGCGGGCCTTGCTTTACCTCAACTTGGACCAGTCGTTTCAGGCGATCAATTTGATCGACGTCAACGGCCCGGTCGTGCAGGGCGATCCATTTACCGCCACGATTAATGAAGAGCTGGCCCGGCCCTCAGAACGAACGTTCACAATTCCATACACTCCGGAAGCCGGTGCGGCGGAGGTTTTTCATGCCTTGCCGCTTCAGGGGCGCAACAATCAGGTTTTCGGAGTGCTGCTCGTCGGAAACTCGCAGCGGGACTTGGTGTTGATCGAGCGTCGCATCGCGCTGCTCGGAGCTGCCGTCTTGGGCGGTGGCCTGCTGCTCGGTCTTTTGCTCAGTTGGTGGGCTGCAGCGCGAGTCACGAAACCCGTCCGCAAGCTTGCAGCCGGTGCTCAGCGCGTCTCGCAGGGTGATTTGGGATCGCGCGTCGAGGCACGCGGTCCGCTTGAGATGATGCAATTGGCTCGATCGTTCAATCATATGACGGACCAGTTGAACGAGCAGCGCGAGCGCCTGGTACAAGCCGAACGAGTGGCGGCATGGCGCGAACTGGCGCGCCGCCTCGCGCATGAATTGAAAAATCCGCTCTTTCCGCTTCAGACCACCGTGCAGAACATGCAGCGCGCGAAGGAGATGGATGCGCAACAATTTGAAGAAGTCTTTCGCGAATCGACCGGGATCCTGCTGTCCGAGATCGACAACTTGAAGAAAATCGTCAGCCGGTTCAGCGATTTCGCGCGCATGCCGCAGCCGGAGCTCGCGGCCGTCAATGTGAACGATCTGGCGCGCGGAACGGCCAAGCTTTTCGAGTCGCAATTCAGCGCCGTGGGGCGTCCGCCCATCACGTCCGAGCTTCATCTGAATCCGGAACTTCCTGTGATCGAAGCGGATTCAACTCTGTTGAAGCGCGCTCTGGAGAATTTAGTACTGAACGCAATGGATGCAATGCCGGCCGGCGGCGTTCTCATGCTGCGAACCGCTCCGCAGGACGGCGGCGTGCATCTGGAAGTTTCCGATACCGGCACGGGACTGACGCCAGAGGAATGCGACCGCCTCTTCACTCCGTACTACACAACGAAACAACACGGGACGGGCCTTGGCCTTGCGATCGTGCAGTCCGTCGTAAGCGACCACGGCGGCCGCATTTCAGTTGAGAGCGAAGCGGGCGTCGGGACTTCGTTCCATATCTTCCTGCCAATGAAACCGCCGCCGCGTCCCGTCGACCATGCGTCGTCGAATGGCGACGGAGCGTAGGCATGCCATCGAAGGCGAATATCCTGATCATCGACGATGATGCCAACACGTTGGCCTCGCTCGCTCGCGCATTTCGCCTCGCGGGGCACGAGGCTACCGTTTGCGACAACGCCGCTCGCGCTCTGGAGCTTGCCAAAACGCAGCGATTCGATCTGATCCTTTCCGACGTCGTGATGCCCAATCGCGACGGCATCGCCCTCCTTGAAGATTTCAAGAATGCCGGTGTTTCCGCACCCACCGTAATGATGTCCGGCCAGGCGACCATCGACATGGCCGTGCGCGCGACGCGGCTTGGTGCAATCGATTTTCTCGAGAAGCCCATCTCGACGGAGAAGCTATTGCTCACAGTCGATAATGCCGTCCGTCTCGCGCGCCTCGAAGAAGAGAATCGTGACCTGAAGCGCCGCCTCGGCAAGCACCGCCTCGTTTGGGCAAGCCCTGCAATGCGCGAAGTGATGGTCCAAGTGGAACACGTCGCCGCGAGCGAAACCCGCGTCTGCATCCGCGGGGAGACAGGCACCGGCAAAGAACTCATCGCCCGGACGCTCCACGAAAAGAGCCCGCGTGCGTCCGGACCGTTTGTTTCCCTGAATTGCGCGGCGATTCCTGCGGAGTTGATGGAGTCCGAGTTATTCGGTCACGAGAAGGGATCGTTCACAGGGGCGGCCTCGCGCCATATCGGCAAATTTGAATTGGCGCATCGCGGCACACTTTTTCTCGACGAAATCGGAGACATGCCGCTAACGATGCAAGCGAAACTGCTGCGCGTGCTCGAAGAAGGCGAAATCGAGCGCGTCGGCGGTGGCCATCCTTTGACGATTGATGTGCGCGTCGTGGTCGCCACTCATCGCAATCTCGAGGAACAGGTGCGGCAAGGAACCTTCCGCGAGGATTTGTATCACCGCATCTTTGTATTCCCGATCGTGCTGCCGCCGTTGCGCGAGCGCCATGAAGACATCCGCGTCCTTGTGGACCATTTCTCAAAGCAGCTTGCCGATCAGAATAATTGGAAACCGAAAAGCTTTTCCGCCGAGGCCATTGAGGCTCTGGAGCAGTATCCATGGCCGGGAAACGTCCGCGAATTGCGCAATGTCGTCGAGCGCGTTCTGCTGCTCGCAACCGGCGACACAATCGACGCCGACACGGTCGCGCGCGCTTTGCCGCAAACTTCCTATGCTCCAGCATCTTCCAGCCGGTCGGGCCCGACGACCTTTGGCACTCTCGCCCAGCGTACCGAGGCGTTCGAACGCGAAACGCTTCTCGCCGAACTCAAGCGCAATCACGAGCACATGACGAAAACAGCTCGCGCGCTCGGACTCGAACGCAGCCACCTCTACAAGAAATGCCAGCAGCTCGGAATTGATCTGCGGGCGCTCCGCACGACGGAATAGTCCCCATAGCAGGAGCTACGACGCTTGCGCCTGCCGCGTTCTCAATACGAGAAACGTTCCCATGGCGCAAAAGACCGCTGCGTACGCAAAGCCTGCCGTGACATTCACGCTCGACCACAGGGCCCCGACGACAACGCTCGAGATTAAATCCCCAATGCCGTTAGCTGTGGCGAGCACCCCGAATCCGGAGCCTCGGACATTGCCCGGCAGAAGCTCCGATGCCGCCGACTTCTCCAGCGATTGCTGGAAGGCGTCGTGTATCCCCGCTATCCCGAAAAGCACGACGAATATCAAAATCGTCGGTCGTGCGATTGCGAAGCCGGCATATGCGGCCACGCCCACGCCATAGCCCAACGCGAGCAGGTTTCTCTTTCCAATGCGGTCGCCCAGCGCCCCTGCCGGATACGAAACAGCGGCACTCATGAAATTGTGGAATGTATAGAGCGCGACTGAAATTGCCGCCGCGCGCGCGGCGCCATGTGTCGGCGTAAGAGCTTGTGTTGCCCTCAGGATCAGCAACGTCGGTGCGAACGCTCCCATTCCGTGGGCGAAGATGCCCGTCAACAAATGCCAGTAGTCCTTGGGAAGCTGCCGAAAGCTCGAGGCAATGCTGGGCGCGCGGTGTCCTTCGGCGCGTTTCGCCGCTGGCACGAGGAAAGCGAATGCAAGCGCCGCCATGAGGCCGGGCACAAGCGTCCACCGGATCGTCTCGCGAATGCCAAGCTTGCCCACCAGCAGCGTGGCGCAAAGCGGCCCGAGCACCGCGCCGAGCGTGTCCATGGCGCGCTCGAATCCGAACTCGCGGCCAACTTGCGCCGGCGCCACATTATCTGCGAGCAGGGCATCGCGTGATGGCCCGCGGCTGCCGCGCCCCATCCAGCCGAGCGCGCGCAGCAGCAGGACGAAAGGCCAGCTTTGCGCGAAGGCGTAACCGAAGGTCGTAACTGCCGTCGCGGAATAGCCTACGATCCCGTTCGGCTTGCGCCAGGCCGGCCGGTCGGCGATCCATCCTCCCGCAAGTTTCGCAAAACTGGAGAGGCCATCCGATATTCCCTCAATAACGCCAAGCGCGACGGCTGGCGCGCCCAGGCTCGCAAGAAATGCCGGCAGCAGCGAGGTGGCCGCCTCATGTCCCCAGTCGGAAAACAGGCTCGCCAGCCCGATTCCGAGCACGCCGCCCGAGAGCCAGTGCTCTTGGGTGGCATGTGCAGCTCTGTCGTTCGAATAGGCCAAGAGAACTCCATCCTAATGTGAGTTGCGTCTGTAAGCGTAACAGGCGTGTAAAATGAACGCACACAAACTATGAGAGCCGTGATTCAGCGCGTCACCGAGGCGCGAGTTCGTGTGGATGGGCAAACCGTCGGCGAAATCGGCCCCGGGCTCGTCGCCCTGGTCGCTGTCGGGCGGGATGACGCACCGCCGGTTCCAGCAACCATGGCCGAGAAGATCGCGAAATTGCGCATTTTCGACGACGACCAAGGGAAAATGAATTTGTCCCTCGCCGATGTCGGCGGCTCGGTTCTTGCCGTTTCGCAATTCACGCTATATGGTGACACGCATGGCCAACGGCGCCCCAGCTTCATCCGCGCAGCCCCCGCCGAGCAGGGACGCGCGGGATATGACGAATTTGTACGCGCGCTGCGGGCACTAGGCTTGCGCGTCGAGACCGGCTTGTTTCAAGCGCACATGTCGCTGGAGCTTGTGAACGACGGACCGGTGACCATCCTGATTGATTCGTCGAAGCTTTTCTAGGCAGGTATCGCGATGGCTGAAAATTCAACGGCAACTCAATTGCAGAACCGCGCGCAGCATGAGGTCCAGATTCGCGTTGCGGATATGAATGATTGCGAAGCGCTGGCAAGTCTTGCCGGCCAGCTTGGTTACGAATCCTCGGCTCAGGAAATTGCGCGCAGGTTTGAAGGGGTCGTGCAATCGCCTGAGAACGCAGTTTTTGTCGCGCAGAAAATCAGTGGCCGAGTTGTCGGCTGGATAAGCGCTTACGTGTTCCGGCCACTCACGAGCGATGCTCGCGTTGAGATCAGCGGCCTTGTCGTTGACGAGGCGCATCGTTCACGCAAGATTGGTGCAATTTTGCTCAAGCGCGCGGAGGAATGGGCGGTCGCTCAAGGATGCAGGTCTATCGGCGTCCATACGAACACCACGCGACAGCGCGCCCATGCGTTTTACGAGCAAAACGGGTATCAACTCGCGAAGACGCAAAGGTTCTATCGTAAGAGCCTGACGGATTAAAAGAAGCGAAGGAGCAAAAACGTGCGAATTCGCTACATGGGGCCGGATACGATCGAGGAAGCGGCCCTCTTCGGGCTGACGTTCCTGTGGCTTCTTTTTGCGCTCATCTTTTTTCTCGGCCGCCACGGTGCCGCACCGAAGGCGAAAACGACCGCGCGTAGCAATACGTCACGCTTAGGGATCACAATGCAGATGATCGCGTACGCGATCGTGTACACATTCGAACGCCCGTATTTCACGCCGATCGTCCCAATGCCCAAGCGAGTCGAATCTCTTGTTCTGCTTTTGGCGAGCGCAATCGGTGTTGCTTCCATTTTGCTCTGTTACACGGCGATGCGCGTGCTCGGAAAGCAATGGTCTCTGGTGGCTCGCATCGTTTCAGGGCACGAACTCATTCAACAGGGGCCGTTTTCCATCGTGCGTAATCCAATTTACCTGGCGATGTTCGGATTATTGTTGCAGGCCGGAATCGTGGTTTCGATTTGGCAAGCCGTCGTACCGGCGGCCGTCCTGTTTCTCGTTGGCACATGGATTCGCATACGAGAAGAGGAAAAAATCTTGCGACAAGAATTCGGTCCGGCATTTGACGAGTACGCCCGGCGCGTCCCGGCATTCATTCCAGGCCTGCTCTAGTTCGGTTGAAATAATTTTGCTGCGGTCTGCGCGCCAATTCTCGCCAAGCGGAGTTAGAAGCGAAAGAGAAAGCCAATAGAAATTCGCGGCTGGCTCTGGATGCTGCCGCCGAGACGCGTGATCACGTAATCTGCCTGAATGATGCGAATCGAAAAGCGTGGCGTGATTTTCGCATCGAACCCTCCTCCGGCCGCGGCCGCGAAGCCCCACTTCTCGTCCGGAAATGTGATCAAGAAGTTGTTGCCGCTGGCCGTCACCGATTGCCGTGTGGCCCCCGCCAGCGCATGCACGAACGGTGCAATGCGCGAGTGCCCCAAAAATTCCGGCCCGGCCAGCAGCAAATACTGCCGTGTGCGCCCGTTCACGGGGAAACCGCTCGCTGCGAGGCCGTAATCGCCGCTGGCATCTACCCTAAGTGCGAGCGATGGACCGAACTGACGGGACACAGAAGCCTCCCAGCCATTAAGACGCCTGCGATCGCTAAGCGTAGACGCGGGAACATCGCAACTGCCCAGAACAGGACAATAGGAAGGCTGGGCCTCTACCGAGACGGGCGGCAACAAGAAAGCGTCGCCGACAAAAGCCTGCATTTTCTGCGCGAAAAGGGAAGTAGGAGCCGTGAAAAACAGAAGTCCGAAAAAAGTCGCCGCGCAGAATCGCCGCACCAGATTTCCTCCCCGCGATTTTTGTGAATGTTTCGCGACCGTGGGATGCGAGACGCGGGGCTGATGTTGTCTCATGCGCGCTAGGCTTCCGCCACGTCTGCGCGAGCTGAGGCGATTTTCTCGACGGCCGACTGGAGACTGGCAGAGTCTTCCACGTTAAAGCACCGCACCGAACGATCTATCTGGCGCAACAGGCCTGACAAAACCTTCCCGGGACCGACTTCGATGAAGATCGTAACCCCCTGAGCGATCATTTCGCGAATCGAATCGAGCCAGCGAACGGGCATCGTCACCTGTCGAATCAGCGATTCGCGGGCTTCGTCGCCGGAAGTCTCCTCTTCGGCATCCACGTTTGTGATCACAGGAAAACGCAGCACGCTGAACTTTGCCGCTCGCAAATCGCGCTCGAGGCGCTCCTGTGCCGGTTGCATCAGGGCGCAGTGAAACGGAGCGGAAACCGGCAGGATCACGGCGCGTTTTGCGCCGGATTGTGAGGCAATCTCAACAGCTCGCTTTACTGCTCCTGCATGCCCCGAAACCACTGTTTGCTCCGGTGAATTGAGATTCGCAGGTGAGACGATTTCGCCTTGCGCAGCTTTTTTGCAAACTTCCGCCACATCGGCGGGCGATAGCCCGAGAATGGCGGCCATCGCGCCGTCGCCCGCGGGCACCGCCTCCTGCATGTATTGCCCTCGTTTTCGCGCGATCTTCACTGCCTCGCTAAAATTGATCGCACCGGCGGCCACCAACGCGGAATACTCGCCGAGGCTGTGTCCCGCGGCGAAATCAGGAGTGACGCCCTTACTCTCCAGCGCTCGCCATGCGGCCACGGACACCGTCAGGATCGAGGGCTGCGTGTTGGCCGTCAGCTTCAGTTCGTCTTCGGTTCCTTCGAAGCATAAGTTGGAAACGCCAAAATCGAGCATGGCATCGGCTTCATCGAAAACGGCCTTCGATTCGCGAAAATTGGACGCAAGATCGCGCCCCATGCCGGGATATTGCGAAGCTTGGCCCGGAAAAAGAAATGCTAGCTTGCTCATAATGGTTGCGGTTTTTGCCCCGCTCAGCCGCGGGCGGGAACAACGGCGGCTGCCGACAGCTCCTGTTCAATTTTTTCGTTCATACCGGACCGGCATAGCTCGGCAGCGACGCGAACGGCATTCTTGATCGCGTTGGCGTTCGACCGGCCGTGTCCGATGATCGTAACGCCGCGAACTCCAAGCAATGGCGCGCCGCCATATTCAGAATAGTCAGTCCGTTTGCGGAATGCGTCGAACGCCTTCTTCGATAGCGCATAGCCGATTTGCGACGTGATGCTGCTCTTGATCGCCTTCTTCAGCATCCCGCCGATATGTTCTACCAGTCCTTCGCTCAATTTCAGCGCGATGTTGCCAATGAAACCGTCGCAGACGATCACGTCCACGTTGCCCCGGAAAACATCGCGTCCTTCAACGTTCCCGACGAACTGTAGCGACGTTTGCTGCTTCAACAATGCGGCAGCTTCACGTGTCAGATCGTTCCCTTTAACGTCTTCTTCGCCGATAGATAGGAGAGCCACCCGTGGCTTTTTCACTCCCCACAGCGCGCGATAATAGACCTCGCCCATCACGGCAAATTGCTCAAGGTGCAGCGGCTTCGAATCAACGTTCGCCCCCACATCCAGCATCACGGAAACGCGGTCTTTGATGTTCGGGAAAGCCCACGCCAGCGCAGGGCGATCCACCGAGGGCAGCGTGCCGAGCACAAAACGCGCGACGGTCATCACAGCTCCCGTATTGCCCGCGCTGACCAGCGCGTCAGCCTTCCCGTCGCGAACGAGCCGCGCCGCTACATGAAGCGAGCTGTCCTTCTTTCGCCGGAACGCCTGCGATGGCGAATCCGTCATCGTCACAACGTCCGTCGCCGGGACAACCTCGATCGGCAGGTTGCCGAGCCGCACTCGGCTCAGTTCAGCCTGCACCTTGTCTTCGATCCCTACTAAAATGACGCGGACGTCCGCGTACTCGCGGGTCGCGAGCACCGCTCCTTCCACCTCAGCCCGGGGCGCATGATCGCCCCCCATGGCATCAAGAGCTACGGTAATCATGATAGGGCACCGGTAACGGAAAGGTCAGACGAGGGAGAACTTAGGCCGTCTTTGAACTTGTGTCAATCACTTCGCGGCCTTTATAGTAGCCACACTTTGGACACGCCCGGTGGGGCAGCTTCCGTTCATGACAATTCGGGCATTCGCCGAGTGAAAGCGGGCGCAGATGATCGTGCGCGCGGCGGTTCGACGTGCGTCTCTTCGAATGGCGTCGCTTTGGATTGGGCATTCCATCTCCTCTAAGCAGCCGCACTTCAAGCGGCGGTTTGTGCCCGATTCTCTAAAAGGGCAGCGTACAGTCTAGCGTTTTATTGCTTTTTGAACCAGTCCTGCTTTAGTCGCGCCAACGGGGCAAGGCGCGGATCGGACGCATTCTTTTCGCAGCGGCACTCTTCATTGTTCAGATTCGAGCCGCAGTGCGGGCAAAGCCCCCGGCAGTCGCTCCGGCAGATTACCTTCATCGGAAGCGAAAGGTTTACCTGCTCAGCCAGAATGTCGGCCAGGAACAGCCCGTCGCCTTCGAAAAAGGCGATTTCCGTGTCATCCAGGTTGAGCTGCACCTCGTCCTCGATGGCGATCGACGTCATCGGGCGGTAGTAAAGGTCGAAATCGCGCGAAATCTCCTCAACCACCGTATCTAGGCAGCGCGCGCAAACCAGCTCAACCCGCGTATGCAGATTCCCGTAGATCCGGATTTGATTATCCACAAGTTCAGCCGTTGCACGGACTTCCAGCGGGTCGACCTGACGGAACTCGCCCGAATGGAAGTCCAGCGTCCCCGGCGCATAGCTCTTCCGAATGCGCGCCTTCCTTACGGCCAGTTCGTTTACATCAAGAAACATACTATTTTCCGCCCATTTCGAGCCGGGGACTTCATTATATGTCCCGCTCCGCCTATGTCAAGGAACGCGCCCATTTTCGTTCGCCACCTGACACTAACTGATACTACGAAGCGGCCGCGTCGCTGGCTCTTGCGTTGTCGTCGGTCAATAATTCGCGGCACTGCCGAAGCAAAAAGTGATCCGTCATCCCTGCGATATAGTCGCACACCACCCGCGCACGCGGCGTCTGTTCGGCCTGATTCGCATAGGGCTCCGGCATCCGCTCCGGATGATCCAGAAAGAGCTGAAATAGCGCGTCGAGCGCCGCTACCGACCGGTTCCGGTCTTCCACGATTGCCTCGTGCGAGTAAATCTTCGCGCTGAGGAACCGCTTCAGGAGCGCATTTTGCTCAGCCGCCGCGGGCGAGAACCCCGCCAAGCGCCTCGTCTGTCTGCGAACGTCCTCGACAGTCTCCACGCCGCTCCTATCCACTTCGTGCTGCGTATTTTCGATTAGGTCCGTCGCAAGGCCGTTAAACACCCGCCGAAGCGCCTCGTTAAACTTGAGCTTCGTCGCGCCAGTCCGATGACTGTGCTCGACACTCTCCCAAGCCTCCCCAAACATCGGGACCTCGCTTCGCAGAGCCTTCACATCGAGCAGCCGCGCCTCAAAAGCATCGTCCAGGTCGGCCGTATTGTACGCAATCTCGTCCACCCAGTCGATCAGCTGCGCTTCGAGCGGCGGACGCCGGTCAAGCAAGTATTCGGACAGCTCTGTAAATTCGCCCGCCGAATAGTCTCGCGAATGCTTCACGATCCCTTCGCGCACCTCAAACGTAAGATTCAAGCCGGGAAAATCCAGATAGCGCTGCTCGAATTGCTCCACGATCCGCAACGCATGCAAATTGTGGTTGAAGTAACCGCCATGTTCCCGCATCCGCGCGTCAAGTTTGCGTTCGCCGGCGTGCCCAAAAGGCGGATGGCCAATATCGTGGACCAACGCAAGCGCCTCGGCCAAATCCGCGTTAAGCCGCAGCGCACCGGCGACAGTCCGCGCCACCTGCGCTACCTCCAGCGTGTGCGTCAGCCGGTTGCGAAAATGATCCGAAAAACGCGCCGTAAAGACTTGCGTCTTCGCTTCAAGCCGCCGGAAGGCCCGCGAGTGAACGATCCGGTCGCGGTCGCGTGCGTAGTCGTTGCGGTAGGGGTGCTGCGGTTCGGGGAAGCGCCGCCCGCGCGTCTGCCCAACATCCATTGCATAGGACGCGTAAGGTGCCGGTGCAATTTCGGTCAAGGAAGGCTCCGGGGCCATCATAAACCAGAGGGGGACGCAAACGGCGGTTCCTCTGCTTTCAAAGCCCAGTAACTCAGCGGGAGCCTAGGACTTGCCCGGCAGCATGGAAAGGTCTTGATCCGCCTGGTCGGCGATCGGCGTGTCAGGATAATCCGTCTTGATCTGTCCCAGGAGCTTGGCGGCCTGCATCGGATCGCTCTTCTCATAATGCTCTGCCAGAGCCAGCATCGCCACTGGCTTGGGAACGAGCACCGCCGGCTTATCGATAAGCTGTTGATAAAGTTTCACGGCTTGGTCGCCCTGACCCGTCCGGTCGTAGATCTGCGCAAGCTCGTAACGCGCCATGGCGGCAAAATTCGCGTCGCCGCTTTCCGATAGCTGCTGAAGCAGCCGCTTGGCCTCATCGTCCTTGCCGATCTTCTCGTAGGAGACGGCGGCGAAATACTTTGCGAGCTGCCCGTCATTCGTATGCGGGTACTGGGCTGCCACGGCGGAGAACTTGCTCGCTGCATCCGTGTACTTGGTCTTGTCGTCCGGAAAACTCAATTCGCCCGCCGGGGCCGGCGGCTGGCCCGCCGTCGGCACAGGCGCCTGAAACGACGCCATCGCCGTAGCAAATACTGCGGACGACCTCGCGTCCTGCCGCTGCGAATACCAGCGCCAGCCGAGTATGCCCGCCGCGATCACGAGCGCCGCGATGAGCAACGCAGTCGTCAGCTGCTGATGCGAAAGGATCGCCTCCGCACCGTGCGCGATTGTCTCGCGCACTTCATCCGTCTTTAATTCTTTCCTGGAAATATGCGCCAACGTGCCACCTCAAAATCGAAAGGGATGAACCTATGTTAACACAGCCCGCGTCGGCACAGACCTCCACCCACGACCGTCCATGCACTGGATAAGGCCTTGGCGCGGTACCGCAGGAACGACCTGCGGTCTTGCCCCATTCCGCACGCCCGGAACGGGTCCTTCAGAAGGAACGAAGGGGTACTAAACCTTCGTCACGTTTTCAGCTTGAAAGCCCTTCGGTCCTTGCTTGACCTCGAACTCCACAAGCTGGCCCTCGTTCAACGACTTGTAGCCATCCATCTGGATAGCCGAGAAGTGAACGAAGACGTCCTCCCCAGACTGACGCTGGATAAACCCAAACCCCTTCGAAGCATTAAACCACTTGACCACACCCTGTTCTCGAGCCAATGGTTCTACTCCTCTTGGAATGATCTCCCGATACAGGTGCCTGCACGCCCCAACATGCGGCCTCACTGCTGGCTCCCCTTGGGAAGAGCCCGAAGCCCCACGCCTATGCAACACCCCATCAGCGGCGGGATTCTGGCACGAAACCCCACTTATGTCCAGTATTTGCAAGCTACTCTTGGTCGCCGTCAGAAGCGCCGAAAGTCTCGCCGGTGTGGCGGAAAAGAAGGTAGGCGCGAATGAATGGGTCGATGTCGCCGTCGAGAACCTTTTGCACGTCGCCGCGCTCGAATTTCGTGCGATGGTCCTTGATCAGCTGGTAGGGCTGCATGACGTAAGAGCGAATTTGGCTGCCGAAGCTGATCTCCGGTTTTGACGCGTCGAGTTTGCGCGCTTCCTCGCGTCGCTTCTCGAGTTCGCGTTCGTAGAGTTGCGATTTCAGGAGCTTCATCGCCATTTCGCGGTTCTTGTGCTGGCTGCGTTCCACCTGGCAGGCCACGATGATGCCTGTCGGGATGTGCGTCAGCCGGACGGCCGTTTCCACTTTGTTCACGTTCTGGCCGCCCTTGCCGCCGGAGCGGAACGTATCGAGCTTGATCTCGTCCGGCTTTATGTTGATCTCAATGCGGTCGTCGATCTCAGGAATCGCAAAGACCGAAGCGAACGACGTGTGCCGCCGCGCGGCCTGATCGAACGGCGAAATGCGCACCAGCCGGTGCACTCCGTTCTCGCCCGCGAGCATGCCGTAAGCGTTTTCGCCTTCGATCTGCACCGTTGCCGATTTGATTCCCGCTTCTTCGCCGGGCGTCGAATCGAGCACGTTGGCGCGAAAGCCTTTTCGCTCCGCCCATCGCAGATACATGCGCAGCAGAATTTCGGCCCAATCCTGGGATTCTGTTCCGCCCGCGCCCGGCTTGATCGTGAGAATCGCGTTCAGCCGGTCGCTTTCACCGGAGAGCAGAGTGCGCGTTTCGAGGCCGGAGACGTATTCGTCGGCGGAGGCGAGCTCTTTCGAGATGTCGTCGAGGATCGCGCTGCGCTGCGCGCTGTCGTTCTCTTCTTTCGCGAGGCCAAAATACGTGTCGATGTCGCTCGATTTCGAGTCGAGCGCCTTTTCGGCATTCACGCGCTCTTCGAACTGTTTGCGTTCCTGAAGGATCGCCTGTGCTTTCGCTTGGTCGTTCCAGAAATCCGGCGCGCTTACTTTTTCTTCGAGCTTCGAGAGTTCTTTCTGCGCGGCGGCTGCGTCAAAGATAGCTCCGGACAAGCTCCATGCGCTTCTGGAGCCCGGCATAACGCTGTTGCAAGTCTTCGATATGTTCAGGCATGTCTTTTCTTAAGTCGCTCGATTTGGAAACTCAGATTTAGTGTGCTGACCATTCAGTCTAGCAAATCCGGCGTTCGGTACATTCGAATCTTCCGGCTCGGCGACTGCGGACCCTTTTATTCGCCGTTTCGCCTTTTCCCGCTGGCGATTGCGATTAGAACTGTGTCCCTCCTTTTATTTTCATGCAGTTACGTTCGTTTTTAATTCGTGTGAGTTGCGATTAGAAAGACAGGTTCTGGGTTTCAGGTTGTAGTCGCCCCGCCAAAATGCCGGCGGGCGGAAATTAGAACAGCAGTGACTTGTGGTTAGTGGCAAGCGGCTAAGCCCAACCGTTTTGCGCGTACCCGGGCACCTTTCTCGGGCTCTGACCTTTGCCAGAAAAGCCTTTTTTGTATCGATTAGAAATCCGGATCTGGTGTTTTGGTTGGACTTACGGCGTTTTCTAATCGGGAGAGTATCGATTAGGTTCTGGAGGCTCGAGGCTTGAAGCTGGAGGCTAGGAACATCGTTTCGGCGGCTGCCGAGCTTAGCTGAAGTGGCCGCATTCACCGCCAAATGATAGCACAATGGTTACTAAAAAGCAAGTACTTTGTGGGAGGAAAATATTTTCCGCTCCGGCGTTCTGGCGGATGGCGAAAATCTTGTGCCAGAAACGGCTGGAAGTGCGCCTTACGATGGCTTAAATGGCGCAATTTTGGCGCGAAATGGCGCGTTTGGCCCCGTAAAAACGGCTTAGGTCGAAAAGGGGCATCCGCTGCAACCCGCGACGAGAGGAAGCAATGCGAGGGAGGGGTTGCACCACGACCGCCGCCCCAAAAGGGCGCCGCTAAAAAAAGCACAGGCCCCGTTCGGTAGGTCTATGGCGATCGGACACACGGGATGGGGGCGGAGTGATGCTTCCAGAAAATCTTCACAGCCAGGAGTGGCTGTGCCACCACGGCACGGGCAAGAGATTGCATATTGAACTGTACAGTTCGTATAATTGAACTGGAGAGTTGGAATGGCAAAGGCGAAAGACAGAGAGACGGTGGTGGTGACAGCGCTGCAAGCGCGTACGAATTTTGGGAAACTGCTGCGGCGCGTGGAGAATGAACGGCGCTCGCTGGTAATCGAGAAGCGCGGCACTCCTCGCGCCGTGCTGCTCAGTATTAGGGACTATATCCGTCTGGCCGCACCGGAGCCAGAGGTGCTTAGGATCATCGGTGAAGAATCAGGGATGAACAAAACCGATAAGCTCACCTCGCAGCAGATCGACGAGATTATTAAAGAGGCGCGAGCTGCGAAAAGAAAAACTAAGCGCAAATGATCTCATTGCGGCTGGTGGTGGACACGAACATTATCGTGTCCGCCGCGCTCAAGCCCGACGGGCTACAGCGTTCAGTTTTATTAATCGCGCTTCGGAAACCTGCGCGGCTTTACGTTTCCGATGCAATCCTCGATGAGTATCGCGCGGTTTTGGCACGGCCGCGGCTGCATATCCGAAGAGGGCTTCGCCAGCAGCTTTTACGGATCATAGAGAACGACGCACACCGGATCGTTCCGCCAGTGCGTCTTCGTGTTGCCGCAGATCCCGGCGACGACATGTTTCTGGAGTGCGCCGACGCGGCCAAGGCCGATTACGTCGTAACCGGAAACATTTCGCATTTTCCCCGGTATTGGAAAAAGACGAAAATCATCACGTCCAGAGAGTTTTTGGACATTGTGGCGCCGCATTTGTTGTCTTGAAATCAAGCGATGAACCAACTTGGACAGTAAGCGGACGCGAAAGGAGCGCAGCGAGCACGCGCTCCTACGGCATTGGTTTTGAGGTTGAACAGGAGCGGGCCGCGCTAGCAATCCGAGAGAGTATCTGCCGAGCTAAGCCGTTTGGATCTGGTCGGTGGTCGTTCCGGGCTGCCTCTCCAGTGCGCTGCGATCCCATTTGCCGAGTGTGGCTCCTGCTTCATAGGTCGATTGACAGAAGTCCAACAGCGTCGTACGCGGCGAAGTTGAGCCCTGCACCTCGTCGTACATCAGAATGAATTCGCCAAGTTGGCCGTCATAGCGCGCGGCCCCGGGCCGAACGGGCCAGGCATTAAAACCCGGCGGTTCGGGCGCAGTGTATGAGTAAAACGCTGGATCGCCTACGTTTCCACTGCCAGGCCAGAATCCTACGCTGCTCACCTCGTGAGAATAGGCCTCGCGCGTAACGGGATCGGCGCCCAACCGCTCCGGCGCCCGCCTCCCGGAAAAGCGCGAGACCGCAAGATCGAAACTGCCCCAGAAAAAGTGAATCGGACTGCATTTACCGATAAAATTCGAGCGGAACTCTTCGAACACGCTCTGCACGTTCAATAGGATTTCCCAAAATTTCCGCGCCGCCTCCGGATCATAAGAGGAATGCACATGGTCGCGATCGAACGGGATAGGATCCGGCACTTCGACCGGCCTGGGCCAGATATTCACCCGAATGCCACTGGACCGCACCATATTCATAACCTTTGGGAAGAAATCAGCGACCGGCATCGGACTCAACGGAAGCGCGGCACGCGTGCCGTCACTCACCTGCAACACCAATTCGTGCGCGAGGAAATCAAACGAGAACTCGAATGGGCGATCGCCGTATGGAATCAGCGAAGTCGTCAAGCCGCGGGCGTTCACGTATAGCGGCACATTCCACCAGTGATTCACCAGAGGGGTGAACTCGGCGCGAATCTTGCCGACGATCTGCGTCCACATGTGCAGCGTCGCACAGGTGTCTTTCCATTGTTTCAGCGCGAGGGAAGGCCACGTAATAGGTTGTTGGGCATTTGGCATCCGGCACCTCGGTGACCATGCAGCACCCATTAGGATGCGAATGCTGTGGAC
The DNA here is from genome assembly GCA_035275865.1 of Candidatus Acidiferrales bacterium. Taxonomy (GTDB): domain Bacteria; phylum Acidobacteriota; class Terriglobia; order Acidiferrales; family UBA7541; genus Palsa-295. The sequence continues at coordinate 17,384 of DATEME010000305.1, forward strand.
GTTGTTGCAAATACTTTCTGCAGATAGTCAGTTGCTACGAGCAAAAGCTGCCCGACTAAGAGGCGAGTCGGCCGCTACTAACGGTAACGGCAAGACCGCGTTTCGACGGCAAAACCGCACAGCGAGGAGTCGCTGTGCCACACTGTGCTGCGTTGTATCGGGGAGCGAAGCGGCATATTATTCGCGGCGCGAAGGTGGCGGTTTGAATCAGGAGGTGTGGCGATGCGGATGAAGGTTGTTTTGGGGGCGGAATTGGCGTTTGCGGTGGCGATGGCGGTGATGGTGGCGGCGGTTGGGCTGGCTCTTACGGCGAGGGCGCAGGAGGGGCAGCAGGCGAATGTGCCGGAGATAAGGTTTCGGGCGGTGGCGGATTTTTTGAAGATGCCGGCGGATATGTATTTGGGGGAAGTGGCGGGAGTGGCGACGGATTCGAAGGGCGACGTTTATGTTTTCTCGCGGGGGAATACGACGGGGCCGGCTTATGGCGCGGCAGCGGCGCAACTGCTCGAGTTCGGTCCTGATGGGAAATTCATGCGCGAGATTGGACACAATCTTTACGCGTGGTCGTTTGCGCATTCGGTGCGCATCGATCCGCGGGACAATATCTGGGCCGCGGACAAGGGCTCGGACATGGTGATCGAGTTCAATCAGGCGGGGCGCGTGATGATGGTGTTTGGGCGAAAACAGGAAGCGTCTGACGAAGGAACGGGGCCGCTGAAGCATCCGAGGCCGCCGTTGGCGCCGGTGGATGGAATGTTCCGGCAGGTGACGGACATGGCGTGGGATAAAGCGGGGAACACGTACATCAGCGACGGCTACATCAATTCGCGCGTGGCGAAAATCGATAAAAACGGCGATTGGGTGAAGTCATGGGGCGAGCCGGGAAGCGGGCCGGGACAGTTCAACACGCCGCACAGCATTGCCGTGGACGATCAAGGGAACGTCTACGTGGCGGATCGCGGCAATGCGCGGATACAGGTGTTCGATGGAGATGGAAAGTTTTTGCGGGAGATCAAGATTGACGTGCCGGCGCCGGCGGATGCGCGTCCTGCGATCGGCAACAAGCCGATGGCGACGACCGGGACGATGGCGCCCGGCGCTCCGTGGACAGTGTGCATCACGCCGGGCCCGAATCAGGTGTTGTATACGTCGGATGCGTTTCCGGGGAGGATTTATAAGTTAAGCCTCGATGGGAAAGTGCTCGGTTGGCTGGGGAAGTCGGGAAAGCAGCCGGGGGAGTTTGGATGGATTCACGAAATTGCGTGCCCTTCGGAAAATACGTTGTATGTGGCGGAGTTGTTGAATTGGCGGGTGCAGAAATTGATTTTGGAGGGGGGACACTAGGAGGGGAAAAGCAAGAGGGGTTCTTCGGGCCGCTCCCGCGGCCCTCAGAATGACGACTTGGAAGAGAGTGTGCCGAGAAAACAAGAAGCATTTCCTCGGAGGCTAAAGCCCACGAGAGTGCGGGGCGATTATGTCGGAGCTGAAGCTCCGACCC
>DATEME010000306.1:0-11834 GCA_035275865.1 Candidatus Acidiferrales bacterium
CGCGGCAATCCGCCCGGTGAGTTCGCTCACCTTCCAGATCCGGCGCGCCGGTTGCAAATCAAATAGGGAGGCTTGGCTCATGGTCAGGTCAGCGGCGGAAGTAATTCACGATCCACATGATTAGTGTGAGCGCCACGCTCAACAGAATGCACGTCACAATCGGAAAATAGAAGCTGCCGCTGCGTCCATGATGCGCAACGTCGCCCGGCAGCCGCCCAAGCCGGAAGGGAAGTCTACCGCCGACCATCAGCAGCACACCCACGCCGGCAAGCACCAGCCCGCCAATGAGCAACAGCTTTCCGAGATCACCAAGAGGATTTGCCGAGTTCATTCACTCCGATGTTACAGCGCCGCCCCAAAAGAAAAAAGCAGGGGCAGGCCGGCCCGGGGAAGCCTGCCATTGCCCGCCGGTCCGGGGAGGAAAAGCTTTTCCATTCGCGACGAATTCAGCCCGTCCTGAAAGAGCCTGTGTGACAACTTTGATTCCCGGAAGGGCACGGCTTCCAGCCGTGCCGTAAACGGCGCAAAATGAATGCGGCTTTAGCCGCTGAAGCCGTGGTTCGCTGGTTGATACACCAGGCCAGAAACAGCCTCTGTTTTTATGTCGCCACTCACGCCAAAACCGTCCTCTTTATCCACTTTTATGCCGACTGAAGGAGCATTTTGCGTCATAGCGCCTGTCGCAGATGCTGCAGTTATTTCCAGCCCACAAGACCCCGTAAAGCGCACTACTACGCCCGTAGGGATGCTGGCGCATGCCCAACGTGCTGCGTCGGTCAGCCCGCAAATTCGGGTGAAGGTATTGTGAGCGGAGCATTCGGACCGAGCCGGGCAAAGGCGCGGTGGCGTTCGGCGAAATGTCGATGCGCGCGCCGCCCCCAGGAACGCACAAAATAATAGTTGATGGTGCCTGCAATACCTGCGCTGATCACCGGCACGAGAAGGCCAACCCACTTTTCAGCGAACTCCGATCCCATTTTGCAGGCGACTTTATCCATAAGTTGCGGAATGAGTTTTTCGGCAGCCTGCTTTTCGAGAAATTCCCGGCTGCAGTCGACTCCAGCAGCGCTGGCGGCGGCAAGCCAGAGGCCAGCCAGTTCTTCGCCCGTGGAAAACTCGAATCCGTGAACCAGGCTGAGCTTCTGCAGCATGCGCACAGTAATCGCAGCAAGAATCCCCATATCCGGTACGGTGCCGAGTATGCCGCCGAGACCCAATCCGGCGCCTTCGAGAGCCGCGGTTCGCGAAGAGGACATGACGATGTGCTGTGCCGCTGGGACGACGATGCTGTGATCAAGCGCGTGAATGTCCCGCCACTTCCCGATCGGCAGCCCGTACTTCACGCGAGCCGTTTCGAGGTATTTGTCTGGATCGACCTGTACCTGCTCGTAGGCGCGGCGGAGTCCGGCCCGTGCCGATTGGTGAAGCAACTGCCCGATTTCTTCCATGCCCATGGCCATATCCCCTATTGGATGCGTTGGAAGCGGCAGTGCGTCGCCGGGAGTTGCAGCGGCCGTCCTCGTACCATTCTCGCTCAAACTCTCGTTTGTGGCGATAGGTACCATCTCTCCATAGCGGATTGCCAACCATAGAAATATCGTCGTATCCGTGAGATATCCTCCGCTGTGCGGCACCGGGCTGTAAGTCTTTTCGGCGTGCCGCTTTGGGCAAAGCGGCGGGGATTGCCCTTGTCAGCCTCTAATTGCGGCAGAGACAATGAACCAGACCCCCGGGAGCGGCTCGCACGCCGGGAATTCCCACAACTGAACGCGAGCCAGACAGGCCGACTGATGTACGACCACGGAACCGGATACGAACGCGACAATGCGAAGAGCGCGGGGGCCTCGACGAAGGAAGCCGAGCGACGCGGCGGCGACCGCCATCTGGTGATTGCGTCGGCTGAAGTAGTGGAATTGAGTTCTGGTGCGAGATTCTCAACGCGCACCACGGATTTGGGTCCCGGTGGCTGCTTCGTGGACACTCTGACGCCTTTTCCTGTCGGCTCGAAAGTGCGCGTGACGGTCTACAAGACTAATTCGCGATTTGAATCGCGCGGCGTTGTGGTTTATTCGCAAACCGGGCTGGGAATGGGAGTCGCTTTCGACAAGCTCGAACCGGGTCAGCGCGCAGCTCTGGATAAGTGGCTCACCGAATTGACGCAGGGGAAGGTTCCGATTCCTGAAAGCAAGCAGCCTGCGCAGAGACTTAAGGAACTCGCAACGGACCGCACCGCTCTGATTCGTCTCGTTCAACTGCTGATCAGCAAGGGCGTTCTTACGGAGTCCGAAGGCAGTTCGGTATTTTTCGATCCGTTTATCTGAATCGGCCCTTGCCGGTTCTCAACAGGCGAAGATCTGGGCATGAAGAAGAAACGCTTGGGCGAGGTTCTTCGTGAGCGCGGCCACATTTCGCCGGCCGATCTGACGAAGGCCATCGAAGAACAACAGGGCAAGCTTATCCATTTGGGCGAACTGATGTTCCAAAGCGGGGCCGTTGCCAAGAAGGATCTCGGTGCCGCGCTGACGGAGGTCACCCGCGTCCCCTACATGGACTGCGATAACGTTGAGCCCGATCCTGAAGTCCTAAAACTCCTCCCACATGCCGTTGCGAAGCGCTGTTCCGTGCTTCCGCTCCACTGCCAGGGTAAAAAGCTCGTTGCAGTGATGGCCGAGCCGCAAAATCTGGCTACGCTCGACGAATTGCGCTTCACCACGGGTATGGATATCGTGACTCGCCTGGCCTTCCGCAGCGAGATTCAAGCGGCAGTGGAAAAATGGTATGGCGCGGCCGAACAAGCCGAAGCAACTGTCGCCGAGGCGATTGCGCCGCCTGCCAATTCCGATCCTGGGATGGAGTTCATTTCATCAAGCTCGTTGCAGCGCAATATCGATGCGATGCAGGAGATGCAGGCCGAGCTGATGCAGAAGAGCACGCCGGCGGTGAGGCTTGTGGCCTCGACGATCACAGCGGCCGCAAACAAGATGGCGAGCGATATTCACATCGAGCCCCAATCGACCGATACGATCGTGCGCCTGCGCGTGGACGGCATGCTGCGCGATTTTCAACGCATTCCTCGCTCGCTGCAAAATTCCCTCGTTTCGCGAATCAAGATTCTGGCGGACATGGATATTGCCGAGCGTCGAGCCCCGCAGGACGGCCGCTTTCTGGTAAAGATTGCCGGACGAAAGGTCGATCTTCGAGTTTCGACGCTGCCCACGCAATACGGCGAAAAAGTTGTGATGCGCTTGCTGGAATCCGATGCGCCGGCACAGGCGTTTTCCACGCTCGGCATTCCCGACGAAATTTGCGCGTCGCTGGTGCGGATTCTCGGACAACCGCAGGGTATGCTGCTCGTGACCGGCCCAACCGGCTCTGGAAAGAGCACCACGCTCTATTCGTCGCTGAATCGGCTCCGCAAGCCGACAGTGAACATCATCACGGTGGAAGATCCGGTGGAGTACGCCGTCCCGGGTTTGAATCAGGTACAGGTGAACAACAAGGCCGGTTTGACGTTTGCGACCTGCCTTCGCTCGATCCTCCGGCAGGACCCCAACGTCATTATGATTGGCGAAATTCGCGACAAGGAAACGGCCGAAATCGCGATCAAAGCCGCGCAGACCGGGCACCTTGTGCTTTCCACACTGCATACGAACGACAGCATCGCTGCCGTGACTCGGCTTCTCGACCTCGGCGTTCCGGGGTTTCAAATCGCCACCTCGGTGAGTGGAATCGTTGCCCAGAGATTGGTGCGCCGACTTTGCGCTTGCCACGACGAGATTCCGGCATCTCCTGAGTACATTTCGCGGTTGCGTCAGGCGGGAGTTACGAGTGCGCCCGAGAAGCAGTCAATACCTGTGGGCTGCGACGATTGCGATCTTACCGGCTACAAAGGCCGCATAGGCATTTACGAGATGCTTGTGTTAAACGACCAGATGCGTTTGACCGTGCGCAACGGCAGCCGAAACGATGAGGTCCGTGCGCTGGCTCGTCAGAATGGGATGAAGTTGATGCAGGAATATGCGCTCGAACGGGTTCGCGAAGGACTTACCACCCTAGACGAGGTCCAGCGGGTGGTGCCATTTGAGCCCATTCGTGCGATCTCGTGCCCGTCCTGCCGCCGAGAACTCTCGCCAGCTTTCCTCTTCTGTCCCTATTGCGGCAACAAAGCGGACGGGGCCGAACAGGACCATCGCCCTTCGTTGGTCGAGCAAGGGAGCGCATCATCATGACGACCCGTAACAACGGGAAAAATGGCGGCGCCGGGGATCACTCCTGGGGCTCGGCGCGGTCGGCCAAGCGCTTCTCGAGCTTGCGCGATCTTTCCGTCACCTATGAAGGACACAGCGAAGATGTGGTCACCAGGCCGCCGGACATCAGCACCCGGGGCATGTTCATCAACACCACGCGCGTCTTCCCTGAGGGAGCCGTCCTCAATGTGCGGTTTCGCCTGGCTATTTCGGGTCACGAGGTCCGTTCGCGTGCAGAGGTGAGGTACTGCCTGCCCGGTGTCGGGGTCGGGGTCGAATTCATCGATATTTTACCCGAAGACGTTCGAGCTATTGAACGAGAGATCGAAAACCGGACGGAGGCGGGTAAAAAATAGCCCCTTGTAAGTTACTGTTAATACATTAGATTTTGCGAATTTTGAGTCCCATCCTTGTTAGAAAAACCTGTTCTTGCCGGTCTGCAACAATTTCCCACCTCCGGAAATTTCTCCTCACCTTTGTAGGCAAAAGTATGCGGCAGTGTCGGGTAAACCATGTATTTTCAGCGCTCTACTATTAGAACACGCTGGCATCACCCGTGCAGCGGCCTTCGCAGGGGGAATTATGGGAGAACGCCGTAAGGCAAGAAGGTATGAAGTATACCTGCCGTTGCAAGTCTGCGTGTCTCGCAAGCAGCCGGCCGAATTCCACACTGCCCAATTGCGTGACATTTCCAGGACGGGGATCTACTTCCACTCCAATCAGCCGATTGAGGCAGGCGCAGGCATTGAGCTCACGTTTGCCCTGCCCACAGAGAAAGAGCGTGGCAACTCCGTGCTGGTTCGTGCCAGTGCGAAGGCGCTTCGCATCTCGCAACTCGACGACGAAGTAGCGCCCGTCTACGGGGTTGCAGCTACGATTGACCGGATCGATTTCGTTCGTCCGGTCATGACAAACGCTGCTTAATTCCTTCCGGTCCTCTCCCGGAGCTTTTCTCACCCTTCGTCGTTTAGTGTGTGCCCGATTTCTGGCTTAGTTCTCAGTAATCTTCCGTAAGTCCGGTCGCCAACCCAGGCCTCTTGCGGGATACACTCTAGCGATGGGCGAAGCTGTCCGCTCTGACATCGAACTGAACATCCTTCGTTTGCTGCTATCCCGTGCCAGCGCCGTCGTGCAACCGAACACGGCGAAGAGCGACCTCAAGGCTCTCCTCGATCAGCTTTCCGATTATGTGTGGAGCGATCAGGAGCATCGCGTCGTATATGAGTGCCTGCGAAGTACGCGGTGGGTTCACATGGCGCGGTTACGACAAGAGATGGCGTCAGGAGCCACGCGGCTGGGGCATCCGGACGTCGATTGGGACTGTTACTTTAAGCAGCCTGACGAGAATCCTGATGTTGCTGATTTGATCCTCCGCGTTAAGGGCAACAGGCTGTAAAAAGCTGTCCGCAAAACTTCACCTGCCATTTAGACTGTTTCTCGACCATGAAACATACCCTCACACTCATTCCCGGAGACGGGATCGGCCCGGAAGTTTCCGTTGCTGTAAAGAAGATTTTGGCGGCGTCGGGAGTCGATATTCAGTGGGAGGAAGCTGCCGCCCGCGCAGAACTCGAACGACGCGGCATCGAGTTCATGCAGTCGGGCGTCATCGATTCGATTCGCAAAAACCGCGTCGCTCTAAAGGGCCCGCTAGCGACGGCTGTGGCTTACGGCGCACCGAGCATCAATGTGGGCTTGCGCCAGGCGCTTGACCTATATGCGAATCTGCGGCCTGTGAAGAATCTGGAGGGCGTCCAGGCGCGTTATCAGAATGTCGATCTCGTGATTGTGCGCGAAAACACGGAGGATCTCTACGCTGGGCTCGAGCATACCGTCGTTCCGGGTGTCGTCGAAAGCCTGAAGATCATCACGGAGAAGGCTTCAACGCGAATTGCGCGATTCGCTTTCGAATACGCCGTGAAGCATGGACGCAAAAAGGTCCATTCGATCCACAAAGCGAACATCATGAAGCTTTCGGACGGCCTGTTTTTGAAGAGCATTCGCAAAGTGGCCGAGGAATTTCGCGAGATCGAGTACAAAGAATTGATCATCGACAATGCCTGCATGCAGATGGTGCTCGATCCGCGCCAGTTTGACGTGCTGCTGCTGACGAACCTGTACGGCGATATCATGAGCGATCTTGCGGCGGGCCTTGTGGGAGGGCTGGGCGTGGTGCCGAGCGGAAATATCGGTGCGAATGCGGCGATTTTCGAAGCAGTGCATGGCACAGCGCCCGATATTGCCGGGAAGGGAATTGCAAACCCCACGGCGCTGCTCATGAGCGCGATCATGATGCTCGATTACATCGGTGAGATGGATGCGGCGCGCCGTATCGAGGCGGCGCTGCACCGCGTTTATCGTGAAGGAAAGACGCGGACGAGCGACGTGGGCGGCTCAGCAACCACGGAGCAATTCACGCAGGCGGTGATCGCGGAACTGGCGTGATCGCGAGACCTTGCCTGTACATTGGTACAGGGAGAGCTTTGGACATACGCCAGCGGCTGGGTACCGTCGTGTGACTTTATGCCCTGTAGACTCAGGGCATGGAACAACAACCATCGCGGAATTCTTCCAGTATGAAGACCGCATACAAGATTTTCAGATGGGTTACGCTGGCGAGCCTCGTTATCACGATTCTGCTTGTGTTGCATAAATCGCAACCGCCCGCGATCACTGTCGATCCCACAGCTGCTCAGCAGGCCGAACAAAAATTCGAGGCTGCCGCCCAAGCGAAGGCGCAGGGCCAGCCCGCGCAGGTCCAGCTCGATTCGACCGAGCTAAATTCGTTTCTCGCGCAAAATCTCGAATTGTCAGGTTCAGCGCCAGCAAGCGCCCCCTCGCAGCCCGGCGCAGGCGCATCGCCGGCCGCTGCGCCTGCTGTTCCCGCGGCTGATCCGAACGCGGCAAACACAGGTCAACCTTCGATCGCAGAGGTGCAGTCGTCCGTGCGAGACGTAAAAGTCGACATGGAGGGCGACCTCATCAAGACGTATATCGTCTTCAATCTGCACGGTGAAGATCTTTCCCTTGAGTTGGACGGGCATCTTGGCGCGAAGAACGGGTACATGAAGTTTGAACCGGTCGGGGGAAGAATAGGATCCCTTCCGTTGCCGCAATCCGCCCTCGAAGCGGCTGTGACCCAGATGATGAACTCGCCCGAAAATCGCGAGAAGTTGCGATTGCCTGACGATGTGAGCGACATTCAGGTTCAAGACGGCCAGGTTGTGGTTTCGTACAAATAGACTCTGCATCGAATAAATCCCCATTCGTTGTCATTGGACGGCGAATAGCGATTTCCTGCGCGTTTTACTCTGCGTTACGCGAATTCGCGTGTCTAAATTCATGCGCGGCGGCAATTGTGTTCCATGTGGAATGGAGCTATAGTCTGCGGCGGAAACTTGGAGCGAGATTCATGGGATTTTCGCGCAATGGGAAAGTTGCTCTGCTGATCGTTGCTGCAGGGTGCGCAGTTTTTTCTTATTCACCGAACTTGCGAGGACAAGCGAATCCGGCTGGAGAGACCGTGGAGGGCACGAGGGCTGCGATTCAGGGATCGCATGAAGACCCGGCAGCGGTCGCACGCGGCGAAACGCTTTATCGCGCGAATTGCGGCAACTGCCACGGCATGACCGCGAAAGGAACGGATCGCGGCTCCGATCTGATTCGTTCACCGCTCCTGATCGATGACGATAATGGAAACCTGCTCGCGCCGGTCGTCCGCAATGGCGAGCCCGATAAGGGCATGGCCAAATCCAATCTAACAGACCAGCAAATCTCTGACATCGTCGCGTGGCTCCACGTGCAATTTTATGCGGCCGATCACCGGACGACGTACGCCTTTCGCGATATTCTTACCGGCGATCCGAAGCGCGGCGAGGAATACTTCAACGGCGCAGGGAAATGCAATACGTGCCACTCTGCAACGGGCGACCTCGCTGGAATCGGCGCAAAATATGACGCTCATGCGTTGCAGCAACGGTGGCTTTATCCGCGCGGCGGATTCGGATTCGGCAGGGGGCGCGGTGGATTTGGTGCGGCGGCCTCATCTCCACGCAGCGAGACAACGGTTACGGTCACGCTTTCGAACGGCCATGCCTACTCGGGGACACTCGACCGCATCGACGATTTCTTTGTCTCTTTGCACGATCCCGACGGCACGCTTCATACGTTCCCGCGCAATGGAGATGAACCGAAAGTCGTCGTCAACGATCCCTTGAAGGTTCACGTCGAGATGCTGCGTAAATATACGGACCAGGAGATTCATGACGTGACCGCTTACTTGGCGAGCCTGAAATGAAAAACAAAATGAACATCCGCAGGCTTCTTCCGTTTGCGGCGCTCGTCGTTGCGTCCGCCGCAGCATTCTCGCAAGGACTCGATCCTAAATCGCTGCTGAAACCGCTGGGCGAGTCTTGGCCCACGTACAACGGCGACTACTCCGCACGGCGCTACAGTTCGCTGACGCAGATCAATTCCTCGAATGTGAACACGCTCACGCTGGCCTGGGCTTCGCGCTTTAGCGGTAGCAATGGCGGTGGACGCGGTGGTGTGGCGATCAAGGCGACGCCGTTAATGATTAACGGTGTTCTTTACTTTTCGGCGCCTAACAATGTGTGGGCCGTCGATGCGCTCACAGGACGCGAAATCTGGCATTACGAATATCCGCCGAATACGGGCAGCACCATTGGCAATCGCGGCGTGGGTATTTACGGCGACTGGTTATATTTCGAGAGCCCGGACAGTAATCTGATCAGTCTTGACGCACGCACGGGTAAGCTCCGCTGGAAAATCCAGATCGTCGACCCGAAGCTTGACTACACCTCAACCGCAGCCCCGATTGTCGTCGGAAATCACATTCTCGTAGGCATCGGCGGCGATCATATCGATAACCCTGGCTTCTTTGAATCGCGCGATCCGGAAACGGGCGAACTGCAGTGGAAATGGAATACGACGCCCCGAAAAGGCGAACCTGGCTTTGACACATGGCCGGATGAATACGCCGCTGAGCGCGGCAACGGTACGACTTGGATTCCGGGTTCGTACGATCCGGAGCTGAATCTCTATTACCTGGGTACCGGCAACCCCGATCCTGTGATGGCCGATCAGAGCCGAAAGGGCGACGATCTCTATACTTGCTCGATCGTGGCGCTGAACCCCGACACCGGAAAAATGGCGTGGTATTTCCAGGTGTCGCCACATGATACTCATGACTGGGACGCGACGGAATCGCCCGTGCTGATTGACGGCACGATTGACGGGCGACCACGCAAACTGCTCGCGCAGGCCAGCCGCGACGGGTATTTCTTTTTACTGGATCGCACGAACGGAAAGAATATTCTTACAACTCCTCTAATCGATTCGCTGAACTGGGCAAAAGGAATTAACTCGTTGGGCGTTCCGATCCCTGACCCTGCAAAGTATCCGACTCCAGACGGTACCCTCGTCTCGCCGCCGACTGGCGGTGCGACGAATTGGCCTCCGCCGAGTTTCGATCCGGAGACGGGATTGTTCTATGTCGGGACCAGCACGTCGTGGAGCGAGTTTTACAAAACGGATACCGACGATCATCCGGAAGGCTGGGGTGGAGTAGACTCCGGCACGGGCGGCGAAGGCGGCGCGCTGCTGGCGATTGATTACAAGACTGGCAAACCCGCCTGGAAGCACCAATGGCCCGGCGTAGGCGGCGCTGCCGCGATGTTGACCACGGCCGGCAAGCTACTCTTCACCAGCAACACCGATTATGTGATCGCGTTCGATCCTGCCGATGGAAAAATCCTGTGGCACACGAGCTTGATGGCGCCGTCGACCGCAGGCCCGATCACCTATATGATCGACGGCAGGCAATACCTGCTCGCGATTGGGGGCGACAGCCTGTATGCATTTACGCTGGAAAAGCCGGCCGAATAGGACGTCCGCGGACTGTTTCCGCTTCGCTCGACTCTCACGTGGGCCAGATCGGCGTGTAAGCCAAGTAGAGCAGCCAATAGACGAGCACGCCCGTCACCGAAACATACAGCCAAAGCGGAAACGTCCATCTTGCGATCGCGCGATGCGCTGCAAATTGTTTGCTCAGCCCGCGGGTCAGCGTAATTAGCACAAGCGGCACGATCACGGTCGCCAGCGTCGTATGCGAAATCAGCAAAGCGAAGTAGACCGGCCGGATCCAGCCCTGTCCGCCGAAGCGAATCACTCCCGCATGGAAGTGAAAATACAAATAAAGCGCAAGAAAAGCGCACGAACAGATGAACGCCGTAATCATGCAGAACCGGTGCCAGCGGATTTTTTTCGCACGGATGAAGAAGAAGCCCGTGACCAGGAAGATCGCAGCCAGCGCGTTCAGGGACGCGTTTACGGCTGGCAAAGACCGCACGGGAATCGCAAACAGGGCCATAGGACTAGTGAACGATGATACGCCGCTGCAAACAGACGGTCAGCGGACCAGCCGGTCCGCAATCATCCAGCAGAGCAGGATCGGGATGTGGGCTACAGTTGCGTGCATTAACCACTTGGCGCGAGCGTTCGTTCGGTGACGGTTTGCCCACAGCGACACCTGTAGGAGGAGCATGCCCAGCGCGAGGGCAGCAAAAAAGTAGCTAATGCCCGTCATCCCGATTACGGTCGGCAGCGCGCTCACCCAAACGAGAATTGTGGACGTCGTCACGATCTGGCGGAAAGTTGAATTCCCCTTGGGATCAACCACGGGGAGCATTTTGATGCCTGCTCGGGCGTAATCTTCGCGATACATCCACGCAATCGCCATAAAATGCGGGAATTGCCAGAAGAAGAGGATTGCGAAGAGCACCCATCCGCCCAGCGAGAGCGAGCCGCGAGCGGCTGCCCATCCGATCAGCGGAGGCAATGCGCCCGGAATCGCGCCAACGGCTGTTGCGAGAGGAGTGCGCGTCTTGAGTGGTGTGTATGCACCTAAATAAAGCAGCGTAGTTGCCAGCGCGACGAGAGCGGATATGCCGTTGACCGCCAGCGCAAGCCAAAGCCCGCCGGCAATGACCGTACTCACACCGAAGATGATCACGTCTCGCGGCTGCAGCGTGCCGGCCGGTAGCGGACGACTCGCTGTCCGGCGCATTACGGCGTCCATCTCGCGCTCGACGTATTGGTTGAGCGCCGCCGTTCCGCCTGCGACGAGCATCGTCGCGAGCAGCGTGTTCAACATCAGGCTCCAATTGATTGCGCCGGTTGAGCCCAGGTAAAAGCCCGCGACGGTAGTGATGACCACGAGGAAAGTAACGTCGGGCTTAGTCAAGACGACGTATGACCACAACTTGGCCGATGAACTGGAGACGACCGCTGCGCGCACGCGTCCGGCGTTGTCGCTCATGCTCTGGCACCTTGCGTGGATTCAGCCGTTACGGCCACCGGCGGACGGATCAAGCGATAGCACGTCAGCGTCAGTAGGAGGGAAGCAGCCAGCGTCAATGCGCCTCCGAGCACATGCGCGACGGTTGGAATCACATACGTCATTGTTGGTTGAGCGTAATCGGATGTGGCATTGATGGCCCACCATGCCAGTCCGCCCAGCAGAATCTGTATACCGAAAAACGTGTGAAGATAAACCACGCCGCGTCT
>DATEME010000307.1:0-4338 GCA_035275865.1 Candidatus Acidiferrales bacterium
ATGCATCCAGGGGACATGTTCATTTGTGCTGAGAGCGACCAGAATGGCAAAACGGTGGCGGCCAGGAAGCACAGTGGTAAGATTCCGAGCGCAGGACGCGAAATGCGAATCTTCATTGGACCGCCCGAATTGTTCACAAGCGTGCCCGCGGCGCCTCAGCCGGAGCGCAGGCCGCAAGATCGATGCGTAACTTATATCATTACGGAGAGCGCGCGCGCCAGAAGCGGCGTTCGTGAATGAGACGGTCAAGTCCAACTCGTGCGGGCAGGATTGCCGGTTGCGTCGCCTGTAGCCTGGTGCTGTTGCTTTGCGAACCCAGAGTTGCCGTTTCCGCCGGACGCGTCCCGCAGGATGCAGCAAGCGGCAAGCCCGAGAAGATCATCATCGATACGGATATCGGCGATGACATTGATGACGCCTTCGCGGTGGCGCTAGCCCTGCGCAGCCCGTCGGTCCAGATTCTCGGGATAACGACTACGTTCGGCGATACGGAGACGCGCGCCAAACTCGTTGACCGATTGCTCGGCGAAGCGGGCCGGACCGATATTCCGGTCGCTGTGGGCATGGCGACGCGGCCGAAAGGCGCCTTCACGCAGCGCGTCTACGCCGAGGGCGGCCAGTTCGCGCGAAGCTCACATCCTTCGGCAGTTGACTTCATTCTCGACCAGATCAAGCAGAGCCCTGGCGACGTGACGTTAGTGTGCATCGGGCCGCTTTTCAACATAGGCGCGGCTATCGAAAAGGATCCTGCGATTTTTCGCAAGCTGAAGCGCGTTGTCATGATGGGCGGCGCGATCCATCGGGGATATGGCGATCCGTATGCCGCGCCGACGCCGCCCGAACCCGAGTGGAATATCGTCAACGACATTCCGGGTGCTCAGAAACTCTTCGCGGCGGGCGTTTCGATCTACATGATGCCGCTCGATTCTACACAGCTCAAGATGGACGAGACGAAGCGCGACTTCTTGTTCCGGCAGGCCACGCCGCTGACCGAAGCCTTGGCCGCCCTTTACTTTGAGTGGGGGCAGCAGACGCCGACGCTCTTCGATCCCATGACCATCGCCTTCATCGATGAGCCGGAGCTATGCCCTGTGCAGTCGATGCACATCGTAGTGGATGAGAAAGGATTCACTCGCGCCGAGCCGGGTTCTCCCAATGCGCAGGTCTGCCTGCATTCAGATCCCGAAGCATTTTTTCGGTCTTACTTGAGTCATTTCAGCGCGGTGCCCGTCGAACCGAAAAGCGCGGCCACAGGGCAAGGGCAGCCTGCGGGGCGACTGGTTGCGCTGTTTCGTCCGAGTTTACAGAACGTTGCGATTTTTGAATCCGAGTAGCTGGGATTAAAATTTTGGCATGCCGGCAGGCGCTGGCGAAGGAGACGCTTATGCTCGCTAAAAGAATGTGCAACGCGACTGCCGCTTTAGCGGCAATGATGGCGTTCGGTTTCCATGTGGCGGCGCAAAGTACGCCGACGCCCGCGCGTGCGTTGCTTGTGCTCGAGAAGGACACGACGCAGCTGGATATTGTCGATCCGAACAGCCTGAAGATTATTGCGAAGGTGCCGGTCGGCCCTGACCCGCACGAAGTGATCGCCTCGGCCGACGGAAAGGCCGCGTACGTCTCCGACTACATGGGCCGCGGCGGCATGCATCACATCCTGACTGTTATTGACTTGGTGGCGCAGAAGCCGCTGGCGCCGATCGATCTTGGCGCACTCGAGGCGCCGCACGGCCTCGATTTCATCGGGGGCGAGCTCTATTTCACCGCGGAGGGCGCCAAGGCGATCGGGCGCTACAATCCCGCGACAAGCAAGATCGATTGGATTATGGGCACGGGCGAGGACCGGACGCACATGGTTTGGGTGTCCAATGATTTGGCGAAGATTGTCACTTCGAACGTCGCTTCGGGCACGGTGAGCATCATCGAGCAGGTGACCCAAACGGGGCCGCCAGGGCGTGGAAGTCAAAAGAATTGGGAAGTGAAGGATGTTCCCGCCGGACACGGATCGGAAGGATTTGACGTTTCGCCCGACGAGAAAGAAATCTGGACGGCGAATGCGCAGGACAACACGGCAACCGTGATTGACTTTGCCGCGAAGAAGGATATTACGACATTGCCAATTTCCGTCCGCGGAGCGAATCGGCTGAAGTTCACGCCTGACGGGAAATACGTCCTCATTTCGGGACTGGGCGGCGGGCCGGGCTCGGCGGGGTCCTCGCCAAATCTTGTCGTGATCGACGCCGCGACGCGGAAGGAAGTGAAACAGTTGAACTTGGGAGGCGGCTCGGCCGGGATTCTGATCGATCCGGTAGGGAACCGGGCTTTCGTCGCGGTCAGCGGCGGCAACAAAGTGGCTGTCGTCAATTTGAAGGATTTTTCGGTGACCGGCTACATCGCTCCGCTTGCGCAGCCGGACGGCATGGCTTGGGCGGTGCGGCAATAGATACTGCAAGAGCGGGCGTGTTCGTAGCGGCGGTGACTGTTTTGGGGCTTTTTGTTGTGGGCTGCGGTAACGATCGCGTGAAGACAAATGCCGAACTGGGCTTGAACGAACAGCAAGCCGATGGGCGTGCCGTTTTCGACCATTATTGCAGCGCGTGCCACGAGGCATACTCGACGAGCGGAAAAAAAGGGCCGGGCTTGAAGGGGCTGTACCACAAGGAATATCTGCCGAGCGGGCTGCCGGCAAACGATCGTTTTGTGAGACAGGCCATCGGCGGTGGGCGCGGGATGATGCCGGAGTTCGGCGATTCGCTGACCGAAGACCAGATGGACGAGCTGCTCGCATATCTGCACACTCTTTAAACAGTCTAAAGGCAACGGGAGGGGTTAAAGGGAGGCGGAGGGGTATTTTGTGTCAATATACCGAGCAATTTGGCATCAAGAAGACGTTCGCCGGTTACGCGAAACTGCGCGGTGCGGCGAGAGACCGAAGACGTTCTTACGAGTGTCTGCGAACGAAGAGCCAGCCGGAATTGGAACACTGATCGCATCGCGTTCCGTTGATCCATCCTGACCCTGAACAGGCGGGGCATGGCGCCCAATCGTCAATGCCAAGAGCGCTTATGGTGGTTCCGAAGCAACGTTCGTCGTTAATCCGCTGGACGCATCGTTTGTTGCTCAACTGGATGTCGAACGAACGCTTTCCGCAGGCAGGGCAATACGCTACGGGTTTTTGCCGCTTATCCATTGGCCGATTAACCGTTGGGCAGTTTCGGTCCATGCCGGCGAGTGGGAGCGTTAGACAAATCGATCAGTTTGTGATCGTCGAACTCCTTTTCGTCGATCAGGAAAGAGCTTCCCGTAGGAGCGTCGGGGTTTGCCGTAAGTTCCCGCTTCAGCCGTGAAGAGCAAACGTTAGGGCCGTCTTGGTAACGGACACGGCGGGACGTGAAAGCTTCCAGTGCGATGGTGACGATGTAATCGCGAGAGTCCTCTGAAGAAAACCGAACATGGAAGGCATACTCACGTCCCCGCGTGGTGGTCTCGAAACCCATGTACTCCATCAAAGTGGATCCGCTCATCTCATCTTCGCCCCCGCCGGTCATCCTTCTGCCTGCCTTGTGATGAGGCCCGCCACTCATTCAGTTCCGCTTGCATTTCGCTCTTGCGCCGTTCATTCGTTTCCAGTGAAATCCTTCTTTCAAGCTCGGCTATTCGCCCGGAAGCAAAATCCGGGCGTCCCGATTTCTTCGGCTTTTCGAATCGCATCGTAGGTTGGCCCCCCCTCCCAAGGGGATCGTTCTCCGGTCTGCCAGAGTCCGTTCACATCAAAGAGCGGTAACGTTTGAGGCTTGGAGGCCTTTTGGCCCCTTGGTGACTTCAAATTCCACAGCCTGACCTTCGTTCAGCGACTTGTAGCCGTCTCCCTGGATGGCCGAGAAGTGAACGAAAACGTCTTCGCCGGACTGACGCTGAATAAATCCGAATCCCTTGCTGGCGTTGAACCACTTAACCGTACCTTGCTCTCTCATGTTCTCGCTCCTCCAATGAGCTGTGAACCCCTGCCTCCGGAAAACAAAAAAGGGCCGCAAGTGTAGGCTTGCAGCCCTTCATAAGTTCTAGAGGGTATACAAGAGTGACAAACGCAAACCAATGATCTCACGTTTTGGGACGTGCAGTCCACTTATTACAGGTGACTACGGCGATTTGCGTTCTACCGCACTTCGCCCCGGGGGGTTTCATCGGCCATTGTCCAGTTTTATTAACAAGGTTTGTTGGCAATGGTCGGTCCAACGTATGTGACGACGATACTCTCTCCGTTTGCCGGGTTGCTGAACTCGAAGGACCATTTTTCATTCCGATGAGAAAAACACTCTGGCGTTTCGTTGACGACGC
>DATEME010000308.1:0-3242 GCA_035275865.1 Candidatus Acidiferrales bacterium
TCGCATCGAGCGCCGATCTAGTTCTTCTTGCGGGTGGCGGAGCCCTCGCCGATTTTGCATTCGGAGCCGCCGCAATCGGGCGCCTTGCCGCTGACTGTGAATTGAATGGAATCGCCGGTTACCTTGCCTTGAAAATCGATGTGAGGAACGTCCTTTGCGTCGGTGTCTATGCCGAACGAAATCGTATCGCCGTCGACTTTGCCATCCTGGATGGGGATTGCACCCATAGGAGTACCGCAACTGCCTTTACAAAAGCCCATCGTGCCGGTGAGTTTTGTGGCATCGGCTTTCAGGTCGAGAACGAAGTAATGGACATTTTGCGGATTCATTCCCGGTGTGAAGGAGCCGGTCCACGACCCGGTTATGTCCGCAGCCAAGGCGGGCGCGGCGCATGTGACGAGGGCGAGTAGAACGATTAGGCCGGAAAATAGCTTCATGTCAATTCCTCCGAATTGGTGGCGAATATACCATCAAGGCAGATTATTTTCTAGGAATCGAAAGGTAGCGCTGAATGTGCGACGCGTTGGGCTCCGTCTAGCGCGAGACTAAAGCACAGCGCGTCGCCGTTAAGGCAAACCTCTACGCTTCTTCCACGGACGGTTCGTCTGCGAAGTCGGCGGCATCGCCCTTCGTGACGTTGCGAATTTCGGCGCGGATCACGTCGGAAGAAAAACCGGCGGCGATGAGGCTGCGGTATAACGAGGCGATCTTTTTTTGATCGATGCTCTTCCCTGCTGAGCCGCGAAATTGGCCCATCTTTCGTTTTATGCGTTCGCGAACTAGCGCTGCCTCATCGGTTTCGGCAAAGACCGATTCGAGCGCTTCATCAATGTGGCGATCCGGGACGCCACGAGCTCGCAATTCTCGGGTGATGCGAAACTTCCCTTGCCTCCGCGAATTTGCGTGCAGCCGCGCATAATCGCGCGCGTACTTCGCATCATCGAGATAGCCCTGATCCCGCAAATGCGTGATCACTACCGTGACGCCGGATTTGTCCGCCGCGCGCCGACCCAGATACTCCTTCATTTCATGAACGGAGTACGCGCGCCGCATTAAGGCACGGAGCGCAGCAGCGTAAAGATCTTCATCAGTGGCAATTTTTTGCAAATTCGAACGAAATGGCACATTGCGAGCATAGATGAAGGAGGTTTAGGAGGTAAAGGAAGTTAAGGACGTAAAGGAGGTTTTATTCGCCCACACCGATGGTCTGATATTCGTGCATTTGTTTGAGGTTGGCACCGTCGCGATATTCGACGAGCGTGATCTCGTTGCTATCGTCGCCCTGTACGTCAAAGATTGCCCCTGTTTGGCCGTCGCCTAGATCGATCACGTTCAGAAGTTTCGGCAATCCAAAGTCACCGTATCCGGTCGTACGACCCTCGACAGCTACAATGTGCAATGTCGGCTCAACGACGATCCACGCGCCCACGGCGTATGGCGGATGAAAAGAGTCCTCCTTGCCGTTTTTCCAAGCCACACTCGCATAGTAATGCAAAGCTCCGCCCGAGGTATGAAACGGCTGAATTTGTAGGTAGAGTTTGCCCCGCGTGGCTGCGGCCTGCTCCTGAGGAGTGGCTTCGACTTTCATGTAAGCCGTCATCAGCTCCGCGATGCGTGTTTCTGTCTCGAAAGAAACGGGGTCGGCGATGAGCGTCGCAGCGGCTAAAGATTTTTCGACTTGGACTTGCGGCTTAACCGGTTTTTCTTGTCGGTGATGACGAACCACGTAATAATTTTGGTCCGAGAGAACATAACTATTTCCCTCGATCGTACCGAGCGCGCCGATGTAGGAATCATTGCCTGCGTCTTCGTCGCTTTCGAATCCAACGAGAGCGGTAAGTCTGATTTTTTCCGCCATGCCGTGCGGCAACAATACATCGTATTCGTCTCCCAGGCGAAAGTGCTCCGCGCCCGGCGCATTTTCAAAGCCCGCGACGTAACTCTCCGGAAGCGATACGGGCGCGAAGAATCCTGTTGCGACAGGCTCAGCGATCGGGCGTGCAACGTCTGCTGCAATCGGTGCTCCGAACCTGACAGCGTCGAAATATACGATTACGCGATTGCCATCGTAACGGCCAGCGACCCAAAATCTGTCGGCAGAGCGCGCTTCGGTTGTGGGAAGGCTTGTTTGTAAGTCGGGAGACTTACGAGCCGTGGACACCTGCGCAGCTGCGAACGGCAACGCTGCCATGACTAATGCGCCGATCAATCCTGCGCGCATGATCGCGCCATTCTGGCACGTTTGGCGGGTGGAACCCAAGTCTTCGAAGGACTTCGAAGGGCGGCGGCGTAGAGGTCATCGTCAGTGGTGATTTTTTCAAATTTGGGCGGTCGCGATCCAAACCCGCACCCATTGCCAACTGCGCGCAATGGGCTGCGGCATCCCGCGTTTATTGATTTGCGGCGCTGGATCGATCCGGTGCTTCTGCGGGCTTGTTGCGGTCGTTTTGCATGCGCCACCCGCCCGCCTTATGACCATACTTGCAAGGTGAAGGTCCCAGGAAGTAAACTTTCGATCCCGATAGGTGGTGAACTAGATGGACGAACACCGACGGCTAGAAAAGGTTAGGTCACGCGTGTCGGGTGCCGGACCGGTTAAGATGTGGGGATCGCTTCACGTTGACGCGAGCCGCCAGCCAGTTGGCTGGCTCGTGGATAGTTGGACGGAGATTACTCCAGAGACGGGGCCACACTTGCGCCCCGAAATGCACTGGTACGAAGGCGGCAAGTTCTATTGCGTCAGGGTCTCAATCGAGTTTAGAACTAACGTGCAGATTCTCGGCGAAGATGCTGGCATTGATCCTGTTCGCGCTGCGGCCGTCAAGACGACCATCGCTGCTTGGGAAAAGGATTGGCTAGAGGATTCCGCGAAGTAGCGGTGAATGCCATCGACGAAAGGAACGTCCAACCGGCTAGGAATCCGAATTCCAAAAGAAGAAAGCCGGAGAGGTAGATGCGGCAGACAGGCATTCCGTATGGCAGAACCAAATGAATTGCAAGTAGAGACGCCTAGGAAGTTCGTTCCGCACTATGCCATCGATCCCATTGCGGACTGTTATGAGTCTGCTGTTAAGCTAAGCCACCTGCTACACCTATCAATGAACGGACTCGGAATGGTTTCACGTCGCCCTTTGTTACTTGCACAATTAATGGACGCAACGCGAGCTTGCGGCGACGAAATTACGCCGGAGTTAAAGAAAGATCATAGTCATGCGACAGCTGATGCGAAGTTCGCACAAGCT
>DATEME010000309.1:0-6802 GCA_035275865.1 Candidatus Acidiferrales bacterium
AGGGTGTCGCGCTCTGCAAGCACATCGGAAGCTATTTCGGTACGGTTGCCGAAATTTCGATGGACAAGGGCAAGGTGCGCGTAGAACGGGTCGTGTGCACCGCAGATTGCGGCCCCGTCGTGAATCCGGCCATCGTGCGCCAGCAGATGGAGAGCGGCATCGTCTACGGCATGTCGGCGGCGCTTACGGGCGCCATCACGATTGATCGCGGCCGCGTGATGCAGAACAATTTTAACGATTATCGCGTGCTGCGGATCAACGACATGCCCAAAATCGAAGTCTATGCGACGCCTACCGACAATCCGCCGGGCGGAATCGGCGAAGGCTCAGTGCCGATGATTGCGCCGGCCGTTTGCGGCGCGATTTTTGCGGCGACAGGAAAGCGCATCCGCCGCTTGCCTCTCAGCCTCGAAGGCCTCGCGTAATACGTTGCTTTTCAGGTTTAAATGTAGCGCCGCGGCCTTCAGCGCGGCAACCCTGCGATATAGCGTCTCCTGCAATTTGCGCGGACTCCGCAGGGCAGAGGTCCCGTCATCCTGAGGGCCGCGAGTAGCGGCCCGAAGGACCCCTCTTCGATTTCAACCGGCACGTTTCCTTTGCTGCGGCGACGCTTTTTCCTATACCTCCTTAACCTCCTCTGCTTCCTATGCCTCGCGTGCCTGGCCGCAAATGTTGTTCTTCTACGCTCAACCGCCTCATAATTGCCGCATGCAACGTCGTGTCTATGCCGCTTTCATTTGCGCACTGCTCTGCGTAGCAATCGTCGTAGCGGCGCAATCGGTCCAGCAATTGTTCCCATCGTCCAAACCGGATATTGTTTTCTCTGGAACACTCTCCGCCGGAAAATCCTTCCAGCGCGATATCGGCCACGGATTGATTTTTCGATTGGTGCCCTCGCCGACCACTTTCGGCAAAGGATGGGATATTGAAATTCGCCCGAAAGGCGATCCCGCTGGCGGTTTCGACGAGTACGCGTCTGTCGCAACGCCGCCATATCATCTTTACAAGCCGACCTATCTCAATGCTTCCTATGGTGTGACGGCTCAGAAGGCCGTAGCGATGTCGCGCAGGTTCCAGTTCGTCGAGACGCCGCAGGATTCGCAGGCGGCTTCAGTTGTCGTGAATACCGTCGTTTACACGGTCGATTGGCCTGCCCACAAGAATGAGATTTCGGCTGCGGCGGCAAAAATCCCGGTAGGCATCGGCGAATTGCGTGTCGTGCGTTCCCGCATTACACCTGGAAAAAATAACGAAGACCTCGGCTCCATCGACTGGATCAAATTCCAAGTCCGCCTCTGGCTCCATTCCGGCACGACGCTGGAACAAGTGCTTTTTCCCGGCGACGCGCACTAGTTGGGCGAACGCAGCTCAACGTTTCGCACCCGACGGCTCAGCTCGGCCTAGGCGCCGCGGCGGTAACTTCCGGCGATGGTTTCGCGGCCGATGCGCGCGTAAAAGTCGCGGACTCTCTGCTCAGTGTTGAGGTCTTCGACGTGGCCGTCATTGAGGAAGGCGGCGCAGGCCCCGCGAAAACTTTTGTAGAGATCCTGCGGGCCGTGCATCACGCGCTTTTCGCGCATCATCGCA
The DNA here is from genome assembly GCA_035275865.1 of Candidatus Acidiferrales bacterium. Lineage (GTDB taxonomy): Bacteria > Acidobacteriota > Terriglobia > Acidiferrales > UBA7541 > Palsa-295. Next base: position 1,588 of record DATEME010000309.1, read on the forward strand.
TTGAGTTCGTTGATCACGCGATCGACATCTGGATTCGTGCGGTTTTCAACGGGAATGCCATTCGAAGAGATCAGCGTGATCACGCGGCCTTTTGCGTTCGGATCGATCACGCCCATCAGATCGTAGTCGCCAACGAGAGAGAGTTGTCTTGCCGGATCGATTACCTGACCGGGCGCATTCTGATCGGGCGTGCTGAACGGGAAGCGTTTTGTGAGTTGCTCGCCGCGATTGCGGCGCGCGATGCCGTCGCTATCGATCACGTAGTACCCGGCAGCGCGCGCAGCAGCGAATTCGGCGGGACTGGTTGCGGTGACCTTTCCTGTTTTTTCGTCCGTGTGAAGAGCTTCGAGGACTTTTGGCTTTGGCGGATAGCCGCGTTCGATCCAGTAGGTGGATTTCGTGTTGGTGTTGCGCACCACGATGATTCGATTAAGGCGTTGCGCGACCGACTGGAAGGCCTGGAAATGTGCAAAGGTAATGCCGCTCGAGGGCAGGTAGGCAGTGGACATGGCGACCTCGTTTTGGCAAAGAGTTTACGGCAAAAAGTGATGGAAGAAAACAGAGCTCGTTCGCCGTGGAACTGCGGATGCCTCCATTGCGTCCCGCAAAAACGGCGGACCCCTTTGCCCGCGATGTAAATGGAACAGGCGACGCGACCTTGAGAGTGATGTTAGCTGACTTGTTCGCACCAAAATGAAAAATCGTCATCCTGAGCGACGCGAAGGATCCCTCTTGGTTTTCTGTTCGATGCCCGCAATCAAGAATCAGCCGATTCGATCAGAACGTGAACTTCACACCGAATTGCATCGTGCGGGCGCTGGTGTTCATGAATTGCGTGGTAAGAAACGAATTCTTCCTGGTCGAGCCGGAGAGAATCGTTGCGTCGAGCGCGTTTTCCGGAATAACGCCGGTGACCGAAGCCGGAGTGCGGCTGGGCGAGAAGGCGTAGGCCGGAGTGGGCTGTGCGTTGGCGGCGAAGACGTTTCCGATGGTGAAGCCGGGATTCGCGTGATTGAGCGCGTCGTAGACTTCCCAGCGGAACTGCAATACTTTCGATTCGCCGAACGTGAAATTTTTCATCAGCGCGGCGTCCCACTCGACGAGATTGGGGCCGAACAAGCTGTTGCGGCCGGCATTCTCGGCTTTGTACTGCTCGGCGCCGACGCTGAATGCCTCGCCGGGCTTAAGTCCGAGCGGAACCTGCACGAAGTGCGCGTTTGCCGGATCCATCGAGTAGTTCGCGACGGTGAGTCCACCGCCGGGAATGGCGCAGCCGGGCGCAGTGAGTAGCGCCACGGACGTAAGCGGCGCGCGCGGATTGCCGATGCTCGGGCGATCGTTCGTCAAGATGCCGTCGCCATTCGCATCGGCGCAAAGGCCGGTCGGCGTGGCGTTGAGCGGCGAAAACGGCTGGCCGGATTGATAGCTCACGATACCGTTGACCTGCCACCCGCGCAGCACGATGTTCTTCGTGGGAAACGGTTCCCAGAGATAACTCGCGGCGAAGCGATGGCGGCGATCAAACGAGGAGCTGGCCTTTTCAGCCTTGATGTTGCCCGCATCTTCGGCAAACGGCGTGATCGCTTCGATCGACTGCAGCCCCTGCGCTTGCGGCGAAAGGTAGAACGATGACAAAAAGTCGTTCTGAACGGCGTTGGCGCCGACGAACGCCGAGAGGAACTGCACGGACGGCCCGAATATTTCGCTGGCGTTGTCGATCATGTGGCTCCACGTATATCCCGCAGTAAACGTGAAGTCGCCCGCGCGCGTCCGCTCGTACCGCTTCGTGAGGCTGGCTTGCAGCGCGTTATACGTGGAATCTCCGGCGTTAGTCACTTGCGTGATATCGCCGAAATTTGATTGCGCGCGCGGATTCAGGCAGCCGATGTTGTTCACGGCGAGCGACGGACAAAGCGTCGTGTTCGTGGGCTGACCTTGCGCATTGGTAGCCCAGCCGCCAAGCGGATTCTCGTCCTGGCGCAGGAAAAGCTGCGTCCCCTTACTGCCGACGAACGCGATTTCGGCGAGCCATGACGGGTGAAATTCCCATTGCACGCCGAACGAATAATTCTGCAGATACGGATTGCGGAGCGTGGGCGAAACGGTGAATTGGCTCGAGCAGTTGCCGACGGGAACCGCGCCGGCGATCGTCACGCCGATGGCGGGCGAGCCGCCGTTGCTATCCGGGCCGCAGCTTTTCACGCCGGTGCTGAGCGCGGCTAAGGTGAGCGGCGCGCTGGGGAACGTCGTGCCGGGCGCGGGCTGAACGACAGTTGGCGATTGGCCAATGGAAGCAGCAGCCGCCGGCGAAGTAGTGACGACGAGCGGCGAAATCGGCCCGCTCTGCCACATCGAGAGCGCGATATCGAAAATGACCGGGTTGTATTGAATGCCGTACCCGCCGCGAATGACGAGGTGCTGCGAGGGCGCGTACGCGAAGCCGACGCGCGGGCCAAAATTCTTTTTGTACGAATTCACGTCCGGCGCGTATTGCGGATAGAGCGTGTGAAGGCTCTTGATCGGCTCGCCGTAGATTTCGTAGCGAACCCCCGCATCAATCGAGAGCGACGGCCGAAGCTGAATCGTGTCCTGGAAAAATACTGCTTCGTCGTAGGTACGGATCGCGAGTTCGCTCGATCCGCGCGTCAGGCGCTGGAACGTGACGGAAGCTTTGGCAGCCGAGCCCGAGAGAAAACTGCTCATGCCGCACCAAGCCGGATTGCTCGCGCAGGGATTTCCGCCGGCGCAAACCACGGGATTCGCGCTGGCCACGTCGCAGCTCGTGCCGAGCACGCCGAAAACGTATTCACCGAGATTCGAGGAGAGGCTGGCCAGCGTGGAATCGGTGCGGACAAAGTCGCCGCCGAATTTGAAATTGTTGCGGCCGTGAATGAGCGAGAAATTTTCCTGAATTTGATAAATGTTGCTGCGGAACGTGCTCGGGCTGCTCGGTTGGCCGATCGTGAAGCGATTGCCGGCGGACGGGAAATTGTTCGAATAGACGCCGAAGCCGTCGCTGCTGAAAGCGTCCTCAACGGTCACCGCAGGCTGCGTGTTACGCACGTTTGCGGCCTCGTTATATGGGCCGATGCCTTGCGCGATGCGGCTGTAAGAGAACCGCAATTCATTCAGGTATTTCACGCCGTAGAAGCGATGGTCGAGCACGGCGCTTTGCGTGCGCTGGCGCGAGAGCATGCGCGCGTCCGGGAGCAGACCGAGATCGGAGAAGGCAGTGTCGCCGGAAGTGCTGAGCGGGATATTCGGCGTGAGCAGATCGTCAAAAAGATAGCGCCCGTAAATATCGTTGCGATTGCCGATCTTCTGGTCGTAGCGGCCGGAAGCCTCCTGGTCGCGCACGTCGAAAATATTCGCGCGCGGAACGTTGTAGACGTTGTAGGTGACGCCATCGACGGCGGGCTGCGCGGGCAGACAGGGATTCGGCGAGTTGAAACCCGCGGGCGCGGGCGAGCTGAAGCAGTTGCCGCCGAGTCCTTGCGTTTTCGTGACGGAAGGTGTGCCCAAATAAGCCGCAAGCGTGGGCGTCGAAGCCATCCCCTTCAGCGTTGAAAGCCCCGCGGAATCGGGCAACGTGCTGAGCACCGGAAAGACGCGCGTCAAATCGTCGCGCGCGCGGTCCCACTGGTACGACAGGAAATAAAAGCTCTTGTCTTTCTTGATCGGGCCGCCGAGAGTGGCGCCGGCCTGATTTTCGTACGACGTGGGCTTCGTGGTAAGCAGCGCGGTTTTTTCGGCGCGATTGAGCGCGTTGAATTGGCCGTCCTGGCCAAACCAGAACGCAGATCCGTGAATATTGTTCGAGCCGCTCTTGGTGATCACGTTGACGGTCGCGCCGCTGTTGCGGCCGAATTCGGCGTCTTCCTGATGCGTCAGAACGGTGAATTCCGCGAAAACGTCCGTGTTCGTAAACTGCGTCGCCGCGCCCCCGAAGAGAGGCTCGTTGTTATCGACGCTGTCGATGATGAAATTGTTGTCGCGGCCGCGCGAACCGTTGGAAGAGAAGGGAACCAGCGTGCTCGCGAAGCTAAAGGTGCGGACGCTCACGGTGCCCGGCGCGAGAAGCGCGAGGTTGTTGATATCCCGCGTAAGAATCGGAAGCCCCTGAATCTGCGCGGTCGAAAAATCGTAGCGCAACGTCGCGTCGGTGGTGTCCGTAGTGGGCGCGGTGGACTTCACTTCCACGGTCGTCTGCTGCCCGCTCACTTTCATGGCGAAATCTTCAAGCGTGACGACGTCGACGGCGACGGGAACTTCAGTGTGCTTCACGGTCTGCATGCCGGGGAATTCGACGGTCACGTCATAGGAACCCGGCGTAATCTCAGGAACGCGGTAATGGCCGGTTTCATCGCTGCTGGCTTGATACGCGCCGCCCGTCTCGCGGTTGGCCACGGTAATGGTCGCGGCGGGCAGAGGCTGGTTCTGCTGATCGCGGATGGTGCCGGCGATCACGCCGCTAATGCTCTGAGCGGGCGCGGGTTGCGCCGCGAGCAGCACGAGCAGCGAAACGAATGCGAAAATGGCAGCCTTGAGCCGGGGTAGGTTGCACATCGAGATTGCTCCTCTTGTTTTGAAACGGCGCGGGGAATTACAGGCACACCCGCACGGGTCGTACGACAGCCCAAATTCAATAGGTTGGCACGTGTTGTTAGCAGGGAATTCGGCGCGTTGTCAAGAAATTATCCCAATATGCCACATACAACACGTTCAATTGATTACGAGCCAAAATTCCGTTGACACTCTTCGGACCCACATAGTACCGTTCGCGCACACCTGTGCACTTTTAATGAATATGGCTTGTGTGGCGGCGCGTCCGCCTCGCAATGAGGGTGCGGAGAATTGCGACAGGAGGGCGGGGCTTCAGCCCCGCCGTAAACGGGGCTCTATGAATAGGGCTTCAGCCCCTGAAGTACCCCTCGCGCTTTTTCCGCAGTCTATCAATGGAGAGAAGAGGAATGTCGACCCCAGCTCGAACTGCCTCGTCGTACAAATCTGACCAGAAGTGCCGCCGGAACGCCTTTTTCGCGCGATTCGGTGTGCGCGCGGCGCTATTGGCTGCATGCGGCGTCGTGCTGGTCGCCGGTTGCAATCAGGTTGGAAGCGGGCTTAATTCCAATTTGCCTCCGGCTGGCGGCGGCGGACTTCTCAGCTTTACGAGCGTTGCGATGCCGGATGGTATTGCCGGCCGCGCATATTCAAA
>DATEME010000310.1:0-4548 GCA_035275865.1 Candidatus Acidiferrales bacterium
GACGCACCAATATGTCCGCCGGCGCCTTCCGCTTTTCGGATTGCTTGTGCAGGTAGAGCGCTTTGTCGGCCTCGTCGAGCAAGTCCTGCGGCCGCTGGCCCTTCTGCCAATCCGCCCAGCCAACCGCATAGGTGATGGCGATTTTTTTGTTGTCAATCTCCGCCTCGACGCTTTGCATCCGTTCGAGCAGCAAATGGACCTGTGTTGCATCGCACTCGGGCAGCAGCAACATGAATTCGTCCCCGCCAAGCCGCACCGCTACATCGCCCTGTCGCGTGGCGCTGGTGAGGCGCTCCGCAAACGCTTTCAAAGCGGTATCGCCCGCCGCGTGCCCATACTGGTCGTTGATCGCTTTGAAATCGTTCAAGTCAAAGAGCACCACTGTGAGTTGATAATTCTTGCGATGCGCGCGCGCGACTTCCGCCTTCAACTGCCGCTCCGCAAAACGCCTGTTGAAAAGCCCCGTGAGAGAATCCACAAGAGCGAGATCGCGCCAGACCGCCGAATGCGACTGCCCTTCAGCAAGATCGATTCGCAGCCGGTTGATGAGCACTTTTTCGTATGTGAGGTAGCCGCCGAGGAGAAAAATCAACATCGTCAGTCCGGAGATGGACTGGAACACAGGCGAATTGAACAAACGCCCGCGCTGCGCTGATATTTCGGGAAGCGCAAGGGAAGCAACCGCTGCCGTCAGGAGCACGAGCACGAACATCGTAACGCCCCACGTCCACCACTCGCGACGCTGCAGCGCTCGCAGATGCTCCAGGTACTCTTCAAAACGCGGGCTGAGAGCGCGCTGTTCCTGAATATGCAGCCACTGCGACGCCTGTTTGAGCACGGTGCCTTTTCCCCGCTCTTCAGATTAGGTGGCGATCACAAGGCCGTCAATCGCGCGCCGCTAGTCAGTCAATAGCTATCCGGACCTTTTACTACTACTTTTCCTGTAGACGCCCCGAGGAGTGCCAGGAAATGGTCTGTTTTGGGCCTGGCTGCCATGGTTCAGAGTAGTACCTTCCGGCTATTGTGGTCCGCGGCGTCTTTTCTTATCCTGAACTCGTCCAATGATCGCAGCACTCATTCTCGTGTTCTCGACGGCGGCTCTGGTTCGCTTTGGAATCTGCCAGTGGCGCGCGATGTGGCTTACAGTTGCCGCGCGTCCTTTGTCCGAATGCCTGCAGGCCGCAACGGGATTGGATGCTAAGGCGCTCCGCCCCGAAGACTTCTACCTGATTACTAAGACCTCGCATTACGTGAGCCCGGCGCCCCATGAGCGCAACGTTTGGCTGCGCGAAGTGGGCGTCTATTTCAGGATCGTGAGCTCGATTGAAAAGCTCGCCGGCAAGCACGTTCCGGGCATCACAAATTGGGCACAGTCTGAGCTGCTCTCCTGCGCCAAGTACGCGGCGGCGGTTCTCGACCAGCGCCTCAATGCGAACCTGGCTTACGCCGCCGATCTCAGCCGCTCATAAGCGGCTACTGACCTTTCATGCCATCTTTTTCAATCCAGCTCTTCAAAAGGTCTCGCTGCGCCTGCGCAGTATCGAAGAAAGCCAGCCTCATTCCCTCCTGTGGAACGGTGTCCGCGACCCGCGCCCACGTCTCAAACGCTTTTCCGTTGTGCTCAATACGCACCTGAACGATCGTTCCCGCAGCCAGCGCCTCTGTCGCACGCACGTGGCACCCATCGTCGCTGATTGCGGAGGTCCATCCCGTAACGTGACGCCTGCTAACTGGCTCCGTCACTTCCGCTAGCGCCGTGATGGCATAACGCGGGAGGGCCCTTGATTTGGGAAAACGTTCTCCTGCGACAAGCGATTGCCGAGAGGGTATCCTGCTCATAGCCGGAAGTCTCGCCGAAAACGACTACATGAGGCAAAAAATGTGGGACGCGCTTACTACCGCAAGCAGAAGGTTGGCCTTACGGTAAACATAGTATCTTTTTTCGCTGAAAAGGAGCAGATAGGCAGCCGAATTGCCCGCAGTTCGAGCTGACGCTCAAACGTGCAGCCGAATCTCGCTCGAAGTTCCGCCCGCGGCCGGCAGGTAACACTTCAACGCGTAATCCATCACCATACGGTCCGCGTTGAAACGCCATCCGAGGGTCTTGATCGTCCTCTTCATCCGCTTGATCCAGCCCCGCGGCAGACCGTCTCGGTCGCGCTCGTAATAGAGCGGAATCACCTGATCGCGCAAAGTGCGGATCAAATCTTCCGCGTCGCGTGCATCCTGGATTTCAGGATTCGAGTGCGTTCTACCGGTGCCAATGGCAAAGCCGTTCAGCCCGTCGTATGCCTCGGCCCACCAGCCGTCGATAATCGAGAGATTAAGGCCGCCGTTCAGTACGACCTTCTGGCCGCTCGTACCGGAAGCCTCCAAAGGCCGGCGCGGCGTGTTCAGCCAGACGTCGACGCCCTGAACGAAATGCCGGCCTACGTTCATGTCGTAATCTTCGACGAAAACGATCTTGTCGGCAAAACGTGAATCGCGCGTCATCTGCGCCACTTGCTGCAAGATTCGCTTGCCGGGATCGTCGCGCGGATGCGATTTGCCCGCAAAAACAAACTGCACTGGCCGCTTTGGATCGTTGGCCAGCGATGCAAGCTGCTCCAGATGCATTAGGGCGAGATTGGCCCGCTTGTACGTCGCGAATCGGCGCGCAAAACCGATCGTCAAGGCGTCCGGGCTCAGAATGCGGCTCAGTCTTTGGAGCGTTTCGGGCGGTTCGTCACGCCGTTCAGCCTGCTCCATCGCGCGCCGCCTGACAAAATCGATGAGCCTTGCCTTGAGGCTGAGGTGCGTCTCCCAGAGCTCGCCGTCATCGACCTCGTCAATTCCCTGCCAGCTTTGCGCTTCGCTGCTGTGATCGTGCCAACCCGTGCCGAGATGCCGCTCATAGAGCCTGTACATCTGCGGCGCAAGCCAGCTCGGCGCGTGCACGCCATTCGTGATATGCCCGATCGGCACGGCCTCCTCGCCCTGGCCTGGAGCCAATCCCTTCCACATCGCCCGCGAAACTCGCCCGTGCAACGAAGAAACGGCATTCGCACGGCGCGAAAGCTTCAGGCCGAGGACGGTCATGCAGAATGGCTCTTCGCCGTTCCAGGGATTCTCCCGCCCCATCGCCATCAAGGTTTCATGCGTAATCCCCATGGCCTCGCGCAAGGGACCGAGATGCTCCTCGACCAGGTCGGGATCGAATCTATCGTGACCGGCAGGAACCGGAGTGTGGGTGGTGAAGACGACTTCGCGTGCCACACGTGGCGCGGCGTCGTCAAAGGAGAGCCCCTCCTCGATCATTCGATCATGGATCGCCTGCAGGACGGCAAAGCCGCTGTGGCCCTCATTCAAGTGCAAAACGCCCGGCGTGATTCCCATCGCGCGCAAGGCGCGATATCCGCCGATTCCGAGCAGCAGCTCCTGACGAATGCGCAAGCGCCTGTCGCCTCCGTAAAGCCGTGAAGTAAGGTCGCGGTCTTCCGGCGAATTCCCTTCCACATTGGAATCCAAAAGCAGTAAATCGCACCGCCCGACCTTGAGCCGCCAAACCTTCGCTCGAATCGTTCCCTGGCGCGTTTCGATTTGCACCATAACAGGCTCACCGCTGGTTCCGATCGCCGTCTCCATCGGCAGCTTGTTTACATCGATCTGAATGTAGTCTTCGTGCTGCAAGCCATCTGCGTCGAGATGCTGGCGGAAGTAACCCTGACCGTAAAAGAGTCCGATGCCTACGAGTGGAATTGCCAAATCCGACGCGCTCTTGATGTGATCTCCCGCCAGGATTCCGAGACCGCCGGAATAAATGGGAATCGACTCGTGCAAGCCGAACTCAGCCGAAAAGTATGCGACGGGCCGTGCCCGAAGCACACCGGCGTGACGAGCGCCCCATGTGTGGGTCGCCTCTAGGTATTCCCTAAGGCGCCGGTAGGCATAATTGATGCGGCTGTGTAGTACAAACTCCGCTGCCCGCTTTTCAAGGCGGTCCAGCGGAATCTCCGCAAGCATGGCCATCGGGTTGTGATTCGCGTCCCGCCAGCCGAGCGGGTCGAGGTCCAGAAAGAGGGCGCCGCAGTCCTGATCCCAGCTCCACCACAGGTTCCGCGCCAGCGTCCAAAGCCGCTCTTGGACGGGAGCGATAAAGCGATCAAGTGTACGCGCCTCATTCACCACAGGGGCCACTTGAGCAGCGGCTTCCACCAGCATCCGGATTTCGTCATCCCGAAAGGCGCGCATCTCCTTATTCTGGATTACCAATACTCCCTGTAGGACCCCTCGGTCAATCAGTGGAACACCCAAAAATGACTGGAAGCTCTCTTCACCCGCCTCCTTGAAGAACTTAAACCTTGGATGTCCTTTGACTTGCGAGACGGCAACGGGGAGTACCTGCTCGGCTACCAGCCCTGAAAGGCCCTCATTCAGTCCCATCCGTAGCGTGCCAACACAGTCCGGCCGCAGACCGATCGTTGCCGCCAAGACGAGATTGGCGCGATCAGGTTCGAGCAAATAGGCGGAACAAACGTCCGCGTCGAACCGGCGAGCGATGAGCGCCAC
>DATEME010000311.1:0-1376 GCA_035275865.1 Candidatus Acidiferrales bacterium
ACCGAAAAATTGCGGCAAGAATTGTCCTAAGAGGAGCTCGAAGTGCTGTCATGCATGTGTCTCTTTCTGCGGTGTCGACGTGTCGAAGGACCGCTTGGATGTGGTGGTGCTGCCTGAGGGGTGGTTCTTTTCGGTGAGTAACGACACAGCCGGCTGGGCCGAGCTGGTGGTAAGGTTGCGCCCGCTCACGGTCTCCGCGATTGGCCTTGAGCCGAGCGGTGGTTACGAACGCGGAATCATCCGTGCCCTGCTCGCGGCGGAAATGTCGGTGCGACGTATAAACCCGCCAGATGCGACTGGAGGCCGATATCCGCCTCCTCGACAAGCGCCTGGCCGAGATGGTTGCCGCCAATGTGGCTCTCGCTCAGCGCTATGAGCTGCTGACCTCGATGCCAGGCGTCGGCCCGGTGCTGGCCTTCACGCTCATCGCCCTGTTGCCAGAACTCGGGAAGATGAGCCGCAAACAGATCGCACCCTATGACTTCGACAGCGGCAAGCTCAAGGGACACCGCAGCATCTATGGTGGTCGGATGCCGGTCCGTAACGTCCTTTACATGGCCGCCCTCAGTGCAAGCCGTTACAGTCCCGCCCTCAAAACCTTCCACAATCGCCTCGTCGCCGCCGACAAAAAATCCAAGGTCATCATCGTGGCCGTCATGCGAAAAATGATCACAACCCTCAACGCTATGCTTCGCGATAGTGCTGCATGGCAGCCGCGATCCGCCTGAGCCAACAACACAGTTGCTCATTCGATCACCTCGTCGGCGCGCACTAGGAAGGATTCGGAGATTGTGAGGCCGAGCGATCTGGCGGCTTTGAGATTAACGATCAACTCGAATTTGGTCGGTTGCTCGATCGGAAGATCGGCGGCGTGCGCACCGGTCAAAACCTTGTGTACGTAGTTCGCGGCGCGCCGATACAAATCGGGGATGTTCGCTGCATAACAGATCAGCCCGCCGGCCTCGATGAACTCCCTTGATGCGTAAACGGCCGGGAGCTTGTGCTTCGCTGCGAGCTCGACGATAAATTTCCGATTTGCGAGCATAAGACCGTCGTTGGAAACGACTAGCGCATCGACGCTCTGCGCGCTCGCGGCATCGAATGAACGTGCAATGTCGCCGGCGGCACGGGCATCGAGAAGCACAACCTGAATGCCGAGCGATCGCGCCGTGACCTGGATTTGCCGCCAGCGGTCACCGAAGACCGGATTGGCCATGTTGTACAGCACGGCGATGCGGACGATGCCCGGAATCATTTCTCTCAGTAGCTCGAGCCGCTTTGCCTCCAAATCGCTGGTTAGCGCGCTCAGGCCGGTCACGTTTCCACCCGGCCTGGAAATGCTGGACACCACCAAAAGCGGTTCTGCAAGCGCCGCC
>DATEME010000312.1:0-19373 GCA_035275865.1 Candidatus Acidiferrales bacterium
CGATGAGCGATCGTAACGATGAAGAACCGATCATCTCAATGGTCCTGTTGCTTCGCGTTCCTCATTACTTCACAAAGGAAGAACTTCAGCATGCCGCTGAGCGAGCCTGGCGAATAGCGTTTGGTAACGGAGACAACGGAACGCCATGCGTACTTCAGCGCGGAAACCGTACCGTGATGCGAGTAGGCACACATGTCCTGACCTTTGCATTTGCAGCACAGCCCTATCTCGGCGACCCGGGTGAGACATCGAAGAGCTTCGGGCAGGGTGCACTTCGCACGGCGTGGGCTGCGCATCGTGGATGGGCGGCGGTTGATTATTTTAGGGGCGGCAAAGACAAGGCGCTGGAGTATGCGGTTCTCGCGAAGATTGTGGCTGAGATGCTGGACGAAAACTGCACCGGCATCTTTCTGCCGGCCGAAAATCAGTTCACTTTGAATGATCGGATGCTTTACGGTGCCCTACAAGAAGTAGCTGCTGCCCGGGACGCCGAGATAGCGTGACAAACCGCACATGATTACTTGACAAACCGAAGCAGTTGCCCTAATTTTAAATGCGTTATGAAACTGCTGCGGGCGCATCATCATAGCCATCATCACCACATGAACCCGCGGCGGTGTGGCTAGAAGCCAGAAATATCTGGACTGATAGGCCCGCTGACGCGGTGAGCGTCAGCGGGCTTTTTGTTTTTCAGGTTCAAAAGTGGCAGCAGCTGATCCGAGAGGCCGACAAACATGGAATTGGATTTTGAAAAAGAAAATGGGCTCATCCCAGCCATCGTACAGGACGACAAAAACGGCGAAATCCTGATGCTCGGCTTCATGAATCGCGAGGCGCTGACCAAGACGCAGGAAACGGGCTACGTGACGTTCTACAGCCGCTCGCGCAAAAAACTCTGGACGAAAGGCGAAACGAGCGGCCAGAAGCTCATTCTGCGTGAAATGCGCGTGGATTGCGATCAGGATGCGCTGCTTGTGCGTGTGACGCTCGAAGGCGGCGCCGTCTGCCACGAGGGCTATCGTAGCTGCTTTTTCAGAAGCATTGCCCGGAACGGCGAGGCAACGGTCATAGCCGAGCGAGCGATCTCGCCCGACGAGCTTTACGGAAAGGCGAAAAAGCAATGAGTTCCTTGAAACTCGGCATCCCCAAGGGCAGCCTGCAAGAATCCACAGTGGAACTCTTCGCGAAGGCCGGCTGGCGCATTTCGATTGGCTCGCGCAGTTACTTTCCGGGCATCGACGATCCGGAGATCGAATGTATGCTCGTCCGCGCGCAGGAGATGCCGCGCTATGTCGAAAGTGGCGCGCTCGACGCTGGCCTCACGGGCAAAGACTGGATCATCGAAACGGGCGCCCAAGTGGAACAGGTGGGCGAGCTCGTATATTCAAAGACCGGCCTCGGGCGCGTTCGCTGGGTGCTGGCAGTTGCTGAAGATTCGCCGATGCAGTCCGTGCGCGATCTCGAAGGAAAAGTGATTGCGACCGAAGCGGTGAAGATGACGGAAAAGTATCTCGCTAAGCACGGCGTGAATGCACGCGTCGAATTTTCCTGGGGCGCGACGGAAGTAAAAGTGCCGCAATTGGCGGATGCCATCGTCGAAGTGACGGAGACGGGCAGTTCCCTGCGTGCGAATCATTTGCGTGTGGTGGATACGCTGATGGAATCGATGACAGTCTTCGTCGCGAACTGCTCCGCCATGCAGAACGCATGGAAGCGCGAGAAGATCGGCAACCTGATGCTTCTGCTGGACGGCGCGATCAAGGCGTACAACCGCGTTGGCCTAATGCTCAACGTGCGCAAAGCAGATTTGCAGAGCGTCTTATCCGCGCTGCCGGCACTGCGCAATCCCACCATCGCTCAGCTCAGCGATCCAGAATGGGTGGCGATCAATACGATTATCGAGGAAAAAACAGCCCGCCAGATTATCCCGAAGCTCAAAGCGGCGCGCGCCGAAGGCATCGTCGAATATCCGCTGAACAAGGTCGTCTACTGATGCGCATTCTGCCGCTGAATAAATCGACGGAGGCAAAGATTCTGTCCGCACGGCGCGCGAGCGATCGCGCGGCCGAGCCGGTTGCCGCGCGCATTATCGCGGATGTGAGAAAGAGAGGCGACGCGGCCCTCTTTGCCCTTACGAAGAAATTTGATGGCATCGCGATCGACGCCGAAAGCATCTGGATTGCGCGCGCGGAAATGTGCGAGGCGGGGAAGCGCGTTTCACGAGACTTTCTCGCAGCAATCGACCATGCGGCGCGAAATATTCGTGCCGTTGCGCGGAAGCAGCGCCCGCCGGAGTGGATGATCGAAATCGAGCCTGGTGTCCGCGCGGGACAGATTGTGCGTCCCGTCGATTCCGTCGGCTGTTACTTGCCCGGGGGAAGATTTTCGCTCGTCTCGACTCTCTTGATGACCGTGATCCCGGCGCAAGTCGCGGGCGTAAGACGCATTGTCGTCGCCAGTCCGCAGCCGGGTGCCGCGTTGCTTGCGGCTGCCGATCGGCTTGGAATTGACCGAGTAGCGCGAATCGGTGGGGCCCAAGCCATCGCTGCTCTAGCCTATGGTACAAAATCGGTAGAACGCGTGGACAAAATCTGTGGCCCCGGCAACCGGTTTGTTGCCGCTGCAAAACGCCTCGTAAGCAACGACTGCTCGATTGATATGCTCGCCGGACCTACGGAAGCGGTTGTGTTCGCGACGAGCGGAAATGCGGATTTCGCCGCGGCGGATTTGATCGCTCAAGCCGAACACGATCCCGACGCGGTTTGCATCTTTGTGACTACATCCGTGCGGCTCGCGCGCTCCGTCGCAAAAGCACTCGACTCTCAGCTCGACCAATTGCCCGAAAATAATCTCGCACGCCGTTCGCTTCCACGCAATGGAGCGATACTCGTGGCAAGAACTGCCGCCGAAGGCGCGCGCTTCGTGAACGGCTTCGCGCCGGAGCATCTGACGATCAGCGGGGACATAAAACCGCTACTGGCTAAGATCGCGTCTGCAGGCGGCATTTTCTTGGGTGACTGGAGCGCGCAGACATTTGGCGATTACGCCACCGGCACCAATCACGTGCTGCCTACGGCCGGTGTTGCAAGGACGCGCGGCGGCCTTTCGGTCACAGACTTTGTGAAATGCATCAGCGTGCAGGAAGTATCGCGATCCGGATTTGCGCGACTCGCACCCGTCGCAGCAGAGTTTGCAAAAGCCGAAAATCTGGTTGGCCACGGACGATCCATCGAGGTGCGCCGATGAGGCGAGCCATTAAAGTGCGCTCGGCCGTAGAAAAGATGCGCGCGTATCACCCGCCGCTCGAGGGCCGCACAGAGAAATTGCGCATGGATTTCAATGAAAATCCGATAGGATGCTCGCCCGCTGTGCGAAGTGCGCTAGCGAGGCTCACCGCCGCGACCATTTCGGCTTATCCCGAGCAGGAGACCGTACGCCGCAAATTGGCGCGTCATTTTGGAGTGGACGCGCCGGAACTCTTGCTCACCAACGGAACCGATGAAGCGCTGAGTCTTGTGGTCAACACGTTCGTGGAGCCGCGCGATACCGTGCTGCTCGTCGAGCCAACCTATGCGATGTACCGCTTTTATTCCGAGTTGGCTGGCGCTCGCATCGTCGCTCCCCGGTATGACGGGAAGATGCAATTTCCATGGACCGATGTGCTCGCGGCATTGCGCAAACGCGCGCGCGTGCTGTTCCTGCCGAATCCAAACAGCCCGATCGGCACGATTCTTTCGCAACGAGAATTGCAGCGGCTGCTGAAGGCTGCCCCGCGCACGATTGTCGTTGTCGACGAGGCGTACTTCGAATTCTCCGGCATCACCGTAATTCCGTGGATTCGGCGCTATTCAAATCTGATCGTCACACGCACGTTTTCCAAGACAGCGGGGCTCGCGGGCCTGCGCCTCGGATGCATTTTCGTGCGGCGCGACCTTGCTGCCGTGATGCGGAAGGCGCAATCGCCTTATCCAGTGAACGCCGCAGCGCTCGCCGCCGCAGAAGCTGCGATTAAGGACCGAGCGTTCATCGGTCGCACCGTCCGCGAAGTGCGGCAAGGCAAGCGCGAGCTCGCCAACAGCCTCGCGCGGATGGGAGTGAAGCATTTTCCGAGTGCCGGCAATTTCGTGCTCGTTTACTTCGGCGCCCGCGCCAAGCAAATTGTCGCGGCTCTTGCTCGCAAAGGTATTCTGGTTCGCGATCGTTCCGGCGATTTTGGCGGCGAAGGTTACGTGCGAATTACGCTCGGCACGCTCGAACAGACGCGCCTGTTGCTGCGCGAACTGGAAGCACTCCTATGAGAAAAGCGGCGCTGCACAGAAAAACAAAAGAAACCGACATTCGCGTAAAGCTGAACCTCGATGGGCGCGGGAACGCGAATATCTCGACGGGCGTGCGCTTCTTCGACCATATGCTCGAGCAGATCGCCCGCCACGGAGCAATGGATTTGGATTTGCGGGCACGCGGCGATTTGGACGTGGATCAGCATCACACAGTGGAAGATGTGGGAATCGCGTTGGGCGAGGCTGTAAAGCAAGCGCTCGGAAATAAGCGCGGGATTCTGCGCGCCGGTTATTTCCTCATGCCGATGGACGATTGCCTGGCAGCAGCGGCGCTCGATTTTTCGGGGCGCGCTTACTGCGTGATTCAGTGGAAACCCGCTGCTCGCAGTGTGGGCGATTTCCAAACCGAATTGCTCGAGGATTTCTTTCGCGCATTTACGCAGGCGGCCGCAGCAAACGTCCATTTGCGGCTGATGTATGGCCGCTCGTCGCATCATCAGGTGGAGGCCATGTTCAAGGCATTCGCAAAGGCGCTGCGCTTCGCGGTGACGCGCGACAAGCAATTGCGGCGCGTGCTGCCTTCCACGAAGGGGTTGCTGTGAAAATATCGATTGTCGATTACGGCGCCGGAAATTTGCCTTCCGTCGAACGCGCGCTCAATAAGTTGGGCGCGGAGACGCAGCTCGCGACCGAGTCGGCGCACATTTTTTCCGCCAAAGCGATTGTGCTGCCGGGCGTGGGCCATTTTTTTGCATTTGTAAGCGGATTGAGAGAGAGGGATCTCGTTGACCCCTTGAGAAAGGCGTTCCAAGACGGTGTGCCGATTCTGGGGATATGCCTTGGCCTTCAGGCAATGTTTGAAACGAGCGAAGAAGCGCCAGGGGAGCGGGGACTAGGATTTCTTTCGGGCGAAGTGCACGCCTTGCCCACAAATGTGAAGTCGCCTCATATCGGGTGGAATCAGCTGCGACGATTGCAAAGCGGCACTCTTCTCAAGGGCGTAGCTGAAGACGCGTATTTCTACTTCGCGCATTCCTTTGCAGCGCCTGCCGAAGCGGCTCCGACGGCCGCCGCCTGCGATCATGGCATGGCGTTCGCAGCGGTAGTCGAGCAGCGCAATCTACTCGCCGTGCAGTTTCATCCCGAGAAATCGGGCGAAGCCGGGGCGCAAGTCTTGCGCAATTTTGTGGAGGCGGTGCAGTGACTCTCGCGCGAAGGATAATTCCCTGCCTCGATGTCGATGCCGGCCGCGTGGTGAAAGGCGTCGAGTTTGAAGGGTTGCGCGATATGGGAGATCCCGCCGAACTCGCAGCGCGCTACAACCGCGAAGGCGCGGATGAATTGGTCTTCCTGGATATCAGCGCGACGCACGAAGGCCGCGAAACGTTTCTTGAGACGATTCGCCGCGTGGCGCGGCAGTTGAATATCCCCCTCACGGCCGGTGGCGGAATTCGTTCGATGGAGCAAGGGCGTGCTGTGCTGCGTGCGGGCGCCGATAAGGTGACGGTAAACACCGCCGCGATCAAAAGACCCGAGTTGATCTCCGAGCTGGCACAGCAGTTTGGCGCACAGGCTGTCGTTCTTTCTATCGATGTTAAGCGAAACGGATCGGGCTGGGAGGCTTATACGCGCGGCGGGCGCGACGCAACCGGGATCGATGCCGAAAAATGGGCGCGTGAAGCCGTCTCGCGCGGCGCGGGCGAGATTCTGCTTACTTCCATCGATCGCGATGGGACCTGCACCGGCTTCGATTGCGAATTGACTGCGGCGATTTCCGCCGCCGTATCTGTGCCCGTAATTGCATCTGGTGGGGCGAGCACGTTTGACGACTTCTTTGACGTTTTCGAAAAAGGGCGTGCAGACGCGGCGCTTGCAGCTTCGATTTTTCACCAGGAAACCCATTCCATAGGTGCGCTGAAGGATTTTTTGCATCAGCGGCACGTGCCGGTGCGGCTGAGCAAATGAATTGCGCGGCACCTATGTCACTTCGAGAGATCCGATGATCATTCCGTGCATTGATTTGCAAGGCGGCAAAGCTGTGCAACTTGTGCGTGGACGCAAGCTGGCGCTCTCCGTCAGCGATGTGCTCGGTTTGCTCGATCGTTTTCGCGGATATCCGATCTTGAATGTGATTGACCTCGATGCAGCCATGCGCAAGGGCTCAAATGGGCGCTGGATTAAGCGCATCTGCGCAAAGGCGCCGATGCAAGTGCGCGTAGGCGGTGGCGTGCGAACAGCGGCTCGCGCGCAGCAATTAATCGGCTGGGGTGCGAAGAAGGTGATCGTAGGCAGCGCGGCATTTCGTAACGGCGAGATTCATGTGAGTTTCCTCAAGACGCTCGCCGCGCAAGCCGGACGGAAGCACATTATTATCGCGCTGGATGCGGAGGGCGGACGAATTGTGGTTCGCGGTTGGCGCGAACGCCTGAAGTTGCGGCCGGAAGAAGTGATGCCGAAACTCGAACCCTACTGCTCTGGTTTTCTTTGCACGTTCGTAGATAACGAAGGAACGATGAAGGGCACGAATCTGGCCTGGTTTCGTTCGTTGCGGCGCGCGACAAAATTGCCCATCACGGCCGCAGGCGGAATTCGCAGCATGCGCGAGGTGAACGCACTCGAAAAGCTCGGCATGCACGCCGCCGTCGGAATGGCGATTTACACCGGCAAGCTCGCGACCGAGCAGACGGGCATCGCGCCAATCGAAAAACGGGTCCTCAAGAAACGATAGTCAGCAGCAAATCTTTCGCTTCCACGCTCTGGTTTGCCGAAACGAGAATCTTGGCAATGCGTCCCGCGACCGGCGCGTAAATATTGGACTGCATCTTCATCGCTTCGAGTGTCATTAACTTTTCACCGCGCTGGATCGTTTGATTCACTTGTACCGTAATTCCGGTTAAGACGCCGGACGTCGGCGCCGCGACATCGCCGGGATTCGCGGGATCCGCCTTCGGATGCGCCCGCGCCACAATCTTCAGCGACTTGTCCCGAACGCGAACTTCGCGCGGCTGGCCGTTCAATTCAAAAAAGAGCGTCCTCGAACCATCGGGATGTGCCTCACCGACCGTAAGAAGTCGAATGATCAGCGTCTTGCCCGCTTCGATCTCGACCGTAATTTCTTCATCGGGCCGCAGTCCATAGAGGAATGCGGGCGTCGGCAAAACGCTGACGTCGGCATAGGATTTCCGGAAGGCATCGTATTTTGCGAACACATCGGAGTAAAGCAATGAACTCAGCAGTTCATCATGCCGAACTGTGCGCTCAACCTTCTTCTCCAAGGCATGCTTCGCCGCGTTGAAATCGACGGGCTCCAGCAATGCACTCGGGCGACCGCGATCGGGCTTCGCCCCACGCAAAACAATCTGCTGCAATTTCTTCGGCCAACCACCAGGCGGAACTCCCAGCGCGCCCTGAAACATCTCGACGACCGAATTCGGAAACGACACGTCGTGGTGCACATCCAGCTTCAGGACATCCTGCGGCCGCATCTCGCGCGACATCAAAAACAGCGTCATGTCGCCCACGACTTTGCTCGAAGGCGTGACCTTCACGATGTCGCCAAAAAGTTGGTTCACTTCCGCGTAAGTGCTCTCGACTTCCCGCCAACGATGCCCCAGCCCCATCGCGGTAGCCTGTTCGCGCAGATTCGTGAATTGGCCTCCGGGGATTTCATGCTGGTAAAGGCGCGCCGAGCCCGCGCGCGGAGCAGAGTCGAAGGGCGCGTAATACGTCCGCACGACTTCCCAATAATCCGAACACTCATTGAGCGCGTCAACGTCGAGCCCCGTGTCCCGCGGCGTATTGCGCAGCGCCTCGACGATCGAGTTGAGGTTCGGCTGGCTCGTAACGCCGCTCATCGACGCAACCGCTGCATCCGCAGCATCAACGCCGGCGTCGCACGCTTTTAGCACGGACGCGGAATTGATCCCGCTCGAATCGTGCGTGTGAAAATGGATCGGAATCCCGATTTCCTCTTGCAGCGTCTTGACCAATTGAAAGGCAGCATATGGCCGGCAGAGTCCCGCCATATCCTTGATGCCGAGAAAATGCGCGCCCAGCTTTTCGAGCTGCTTCGCCATAGTGACGTAGTATTTCAGCGAATACTTCGGGCGCGATTTGTCGAAAATATCGCCCGTATAGCAGATCGCCGCCTCACACACGCCGCCCGCTTCGAGCACCGCGTCCATCGAAACACGCATGTTGTCGATGGAATTTAGCGAATCGAATATGCGAAAAATGTCCACGCCCTGCGCAAACGCCTCGCGCACAAATTCAATAATCACGTTGTCGGGATAAGACGTGTACCCAACCGCATTCGCGCCCCGCAGCAGCATCTGGAAACAGATATTGGGTATCCTCTGCCGAAGCTCCCGAAGCCGCTGCCATGGGTCTTCGTGCAAAAAGCGCATTGCCGTGTCGAACGTTGCGCCGCCCCACACTTCCATACTGAAGAGATTCGGCAATCGATGCGCCACCGCGGCCGCCGTCGCAAGCAGATCGTGGGTACGCACGCGCGTCGCAAGCAGCGATTGGTGCGCGTCTCGAAACGTCGTATCCGTAATGAGCAACCGCTTCTCTTTGCGCGCCCACTGCGCGAATTTCTGCGGCCCGAGCTTCTTCAGAAGCTGCCGCGTGCCTGCAGGCGGCGCCGTCGAAGGCGCATGCGGAACAGCAGGCGTTTCAAACGGATAAGGCGCCTTCTTCTCCTTCACCTCCGGATTGCCGTTGAGAATCACATCGCCGAGATAGGAAAGCAGCTTCGTTGCGCGGTCCGCGCGGCTGGCAAAACGAAAGAGCTCAGGCGATTGATCGAGAAACGCTGTCGTGACCTCGCCGTTCTGAAATTTCGGATGATTAACGACGTTCTCGAGAAACGGAATATTCGTCTTCACGCCGCGTATGCGAAATTCGCGCAGCGCGCGATCCATTCGCCGGCAAGCGCCCTGCAAATTTAAGTCCCACGCTGTGACTTTCACGAGCAGCGAATCGTAATAAGGCGCCAGCCTCGCGCCTGAGTATGCCGAGCCTCCGTCAAGCCGGATGCCGAATCCCGCAGGCGACCGGTATGTCGTCAACTTGCCGTAATCGGGCGCGAAATGATTCTCGGGATCTTCGGTCGTAACGCGACACTGCAACGCCGCGCCGTAAAGCGGCACTTTGCCCTGTTCAGGCAACGAAAGCGGCGGCTCGTGCAGCTTGTGCCCCTCAGCCACCTGAATCTGCGCGCGCACCAAATCAATGCCCGTCACCACTTCAGTGACCGTATGCTCCACCTGAATACGGGGATTGACTTCAATAAAATAGAACTTCTCGCCGTCTACGTCATAAAGGAATTCGACCGTCCCCGCATTGCGGTATTTGGCTTGACGGGCGATGCGAACCGCCGATTCGCAAAGCTGCTCGCGAATTTCGGGCGCAAGGTTCGTGGCCGGCGCAACTTCCACCACTTTCTGATGGCGACGCTGCACGGAGCAATCGCGCTCCCACAAGTGAATGATGTTGCCGTGCTGATCGGCCAGGATCTGCACCTCAAGATGTCGCGCGCGTGGAAGATATTTTTCCAGGAAGACGGAGCCATCGCCAAACGCCGCGAGCGCTTCTCCGCGGGCTTCCTCAAGCCTCGTATCAAGCTGCGATTCCTCCAGCACGACGCGCATCCCGCGCCCGCCGCCGCCCATTGCGGCTTTCACGATTAACGGGAATCCGATTTTGTGCGCAATCTCTTTCGCTTCGTCCGCCGACGCCACCGCTTCTTCAGTTCCCGGGAGCACTGGAACGCCTGCCGCGGCTGCGAGCCGACGCGCCGCAGTCTTGTCGCCAAGCAGTTCCAGCAATTCCGGCGTCGGCCCGATAAACGTAATCCCGGCAGCCGCACAGGCTCTTGCCAACTTCGGATTCTCGGAAAGGAAACCGTAACCGGGATGAATCGCGTCGACCTTCTTCTCGCGCGCAATATCGATAATGCTGTCGATATCGAGATAGGCCTCCACGGGCCCTTTTCCAGCGCCCACCTGATAGGCTTCGTCGGCCTTAAAACGATGAAGGCTCAGCCGGTCTTCCTGCGAATAAATGCCCACGGTGCGAAGCCCAAGTTCGTTCGCCGCACGCAGAATGCGAATAGCGATTTCGCCGCGGTTCGCGGCCAGCACTTTCGTGATTGTTCTCGTCTTTTTCGTTTTCATTGCGATTCAATACGCTCGGACAAACAATTCATACTACCGGAAGCCGCTCCGGGAACAAACCACTTAAGCACCTCCACAGAGCCTTTTGATGGGCGAAAGTCGATTGCAATCAAACTTGCGCAATCCGCCAAATTGCGTCACGATAACGCAAAATTGGCGGGGTAATCATAAGGAGGCGCTTATGCGCGAGGTTTCAAGAAGGAGTTTTATGAAGAGCACCGCTATCGGGCTTTCGGCCGTGGGAATTCTAGGTGGGAGTGACGCCTCGCGCCTTTCGGCCGATCCTCTGGGCCTGCCAATCGGATGCCAGACGTGGCCCGTGCGCATGATGATCGAACAGGATTTCCCGGGCACAATCAAGCAGCTCTCCGACGCCGGCTTTCGGTCTATCGAACTGTGTTCGCCGTTCAGCTACAAACAATTCGCAGCCGTAGGCAACTACAAAGGGCCGGAGCTCCGAAAGATCCTCAACGACAATGGCGTTACGTGCATCAGCTGCCATTTCAACGAAAAGGAATTGCAAGACAATTCGG
The DNA here is from genome assembly GCA_035275865.1 of Candidatus Acidiferrales bacterium. GTDB lineage: Bacteria > Acidobacteriota > Terriglobia > Acidiferrales > UBA7541 > Palsa-295. Next base: position 10,993 of record DATEME010000312.1, read on the forward strand.
CGGATAGAATCGCCTGGGCAAAGGACGTCGGCCTGAAACAAATCGTCTTCCCATTGCTGAATGGGCCCAAGAATCCCACCATGGACGATGTGAAACAAGCGGCCGACGGACTCAACAAGGTCGCGGAGGTCGTCGATAACGCGGGCCTTCAGCAATGCCTGCACAACGAAGGCTGGCTCGCAGCTACGACCACAGACGGCACCAAAGTTTACGATGGGCTTTTGCAATATCTCGACCCGAAGCTCGTGAAGTTCCAATTCCAGGTCTCGGAAATCGCCCACGGTTTTGACGCAGCGGAATACTTGACGAAATATCCCGGCCGTTACATTTCGATGCATCTGCAGGGCTGGGATGCGACCAACAAGAAAATAGTACCGATCGGCAGCGCAAGCGATAGCCTGGACTGGAAGAAGATCTTCGAGGCCGCGAAAACCTGCGGCGTGAAAGATTATTACGTCGAAATGGATTTGGATTCGATGAAGGCGAGTGTACCGTACCTTCACAGCCTCAACGTGTAGCGCGAGAAAACGCGATCATTCCTTCGAAGATGCGATCCCCAGCGATCGCATCTTCCGGTATAAATGGCTGCGCTCGAGCCCCAGCGAAGCCGCCGCCCTCGTCATATTCCAGCGGTTTTCCTCGAGTTTGCGCAACACGAATTCCCTCTCATACGCCGAACGCGCCTCCTGCAAGCTCTCGTACGGCTTTTGCGGGCTCTTCGATGCCCCGCGAAAAAGCTCCGGCGGCAAGTGATGAGGCTCGATCCGCGGCGAGGGACACATGATCACAAGCCGCTCCACCAGGTTCTTTAGCTCGCGCACATTTCCCGGCCACGGGTAGGCGAGCAACACTTCGATTGCCGCCGGGCTAAATTCCTTACCCTTTTTTCCGTACTCCTCGCTGAACCTTTTTAGGAAGTGCGCCGCCAAAATCGGAATGTCTTCCGTCCGCTCCCGCAGCGCGGGCACGTAAAAAGGAATCACGTTCAGCCGGTAGAAAAGGTCTTCGCGAAACGCGTTCTTTGCGATTTCGTCCTCGATCTTCTTGTTCGTGGCAGCGAGCACGCGGACGTCCACGCGCACCGATTGATTCGAGCCTAGCGGCTCAAAACGCTGTTCCTCCAGCACCCGCAGCACCTTGGACTGCGTCTTCGAGCTCATATCGCCCACTTCGTCGAGGAAAAGCGTCCCGCCGTCCGCTTTTTGAAATTTGCCCACCTTATCTTCGCTCGCTCCGGTGAAACTTCCCTTTCGGTGCCCAAACATCTCGGACTCGATCAGTTCCTCCGGAATCGCCGCGCAATTCACCTCCACAAACGGCATCGCACTGCGCGAGCTATGCGCATGGAGCGCCTTTGCGACCAGTTCTTTGCCCGTTCCGCTCTCGCCGTAAATCAAGACGCGCCCGTTCGTCGGCGCGGTCAGCGCGATTTGCTGCCGCAACGCCTTCATCGGTACGCTCGATCCCAGAATCTGTTGCCGCTCTTCCAATTCCGCGCGCAGTCGCCGGTTTTCTTTCTCCAGGCGCAAATATTCGAGAGCGTTTCGCACCACCAAAATTGTCTTTTCGAGCGAAAGCGGCTTTTCCACGAAATCGAACGCACCTAATTTCGTCGCGCGTACGGCGGTCTCGATGTTCCCGTGTCCTGAAATCATCACGGCCATCGGCGGCTCGTCGCGCGATTGCATCTTTTCCAGCGTCTCGAGCCCGTCCATCTCCTTCAGCCACACATCGAGCAACACCAAGTCGAATTCGCGTTCATCGAGCTTTGCAAGGCACTCCTCCCCCGAAGACGCGCTATGCACGTGATAGCCTTCTTCGCTCAGCAATGCTCCCAGCGACTCGCGAATACCGCTCTCGTCGTCCACAATCAGAATCGATGCTGTCATACGCGCCTATGAAAAACGCTTCTCCTCGAGTTCACTTGCTTCCTGCCCGCCTTCGGAGTCTTTCTTCTCCATGGCCGGGAATCGAATCACAAACCGCGTCCCGGTCGGCTGATTATCTTCCACGCGAATTGTGCCGTTGTGCTCGGCCACAATACGGCTGACGATTGCCAACCCCAACCCCGTTCCCCGCTCTTTCGTCGAAAAATGTGGCAGAAAGAGCCGCTCTTTGTCTTTAGGCGAGATTCCGTGCCCGCTATCGGCCACCACAATCTCCACGGCATCGCCATCGCTGCGAACGTGAGTCGTCACGCTCAGAATTCGTACTGTCGCGCCTTCCATTGCTTCGGCGGCGTTGTCTATCAAATTAGCCAGCACGCGCCGCATCAACTCTTCATCGGCCTTAACCGCCGGCAAATCGCGCTCGTACTCGGTCCGCATCGTCACACCGTCCAGCCGCCCTTCAAACAGTTGCACAGCGCTCTTGACGATCGCATTCATGTCCGCAGGAGCGAGCCTTGCTGCGGGAAAGCGTGCGAATTGAGAGAACTCTTCCACCAGGGATTCGAGCGTCTGTACTTCGCGCTCGATCAGCCCCGCGCACTGCGCTGCCATCGCCTCAAATTCGGTAGTCTCTGCGCCTCGCACTACCGCGTGGCGCTCCAGATACCGCAGCATCCGTTGTGAGGAAAGCTGGATGGGCGTCAGCGGATTCTTGATCTCGTGCGCGATCCGCTGAGCTACTTCCTGCCAGGCGGCTGCCTTTTGCGCCCGCAAAAGCTCGGTCAGGTCATCAATCGCCACGATAAACCCGGGATTTGACCGTCTCGGTCCGAGCGAGCTTACCGTCACCGCCGCTCGCACCAGCCGCCCGCTCGTCGCTATTTCAATCTCGCGTGACGCCGCTCCCATTCGCAGCGAACGCCGCATCAGGTGCATCACGGCTCGCGCCGCTTCTTCGCCGAGCAGATTTTCCAGCGTCCGCGCATTCCGCGCGTAATCGCCCAAAATATTCGCCGCCGCCGAATTGACGCCAACCACCTCTCCCGCTTCGTTCAGAGAGACAACGCCGGTCGGAATATTTTCCAGAATCGTCTCCATCAACTTCCGGCGCCGCTCCCCTTCCTCGACTGCCTTCTCAAGGCTCATCGTAAATTCGTTTATCTGCCGCCGCCCTTCGCCCAGCTGCTCCGTCATTTTGTTGAATGAGCGGATCAACGTTCCCAATTCGTCTTTGGCGAATAGCGAAATCCTGTGATCGAAATTCCCGTGCGCGATTTCGCTAGTGCCGTCAGCCAGGGCCTGAATCGGCAAGGTCACCTGCTTGGCGAGAAACAGCGCGACCCACGTCGTTGCAAAAAGCAGAAGAAGCGTTATTAGTCCGAGGCCGGTGAGGATGGTTCGCTTGTATTGAGCAAGGTTCTCCCGCTGCTGATTGTAGGTCGCGGTCTGCGATTGAATTTCTGTGTAACGCTGCAAGAAGTCGCTCGGAACCATCTTCGCCACCACGATCGTTCCACCCATGCATGGCGTGCTGCCACCGATGTACGTCCCTCTGGCTCCCGTCCAGATTTCGCCCCCATTCGGCAAGCTTTGCGCCAGCCGCAATCCGTTTGCGTCTCCAAAAAGCGCTGCATTGGCGAAGCTCGTTCTTTGTCCTTTGCCGGCGTAAAACCAGATCGTGTCCGCATCCGGAGCCGCAGCACGAATCACATTTTCGGGCGTTGCTCCCTTTCTCGCGGAGATATCACAAGCCGCTTTCGCCTGTTGAATCCGCCGGACTTGCCCGCTCGCCACCAATTCATCGAGCAGCGCCTGGCTTTGTGAATTTGCTACCTCCAACGGTTGCGGAAACCACAAATTCAGCGTGTGATTCAGCAGCGCGTAGCTGAAGAAGGTCATGAAGACGACCGGCAGCAGCGACACTCCTGTTGCGCCGATTACCATTTTTGTCTTGAACCTGGAACTGAAGCCTCCGCCGCGGTCCGCCCTCAACCGCAGCAGCGTCCGCGCGAAGATCATCACGAACACGCCGAAAGTGCCCACGATCAGGCACTCCAGCGCGAAGAAAATCGCTAGCGCCGTGCTGTCATGCGGATAAAACGGCATACGCCCACCTAGGGCGATTACGGCCGCCGTGAGCAGCAGCGCAATGCTGATGCTCGCCGTCAGCCAAATCCGTCTTTGCCGCCGTCCTTTCACTTCTCTTCTCCAAACACTATCTATCTCGGACCTTACCGCTGTTCCGCCAGATATCGTCCCAACGGGCATTCGCCGCAAAGCGGCTCGCGCGTACGGCAATATTTCTTCCCGGTCTGTACGATCAGTGCATGAAACTCGTTAAACCGCGCAACGTCACCGGGAAATCGGCGTTCAAAAATCCAGCGCACATCCTCGTACTTCGCGTCTTGAGCCACCCATCCGTGGCGCGCGAGCATTCGCTTCGTGTACGCATCCACCACGAAAACAGGATGACCGCCGGCATAAAGCAAGATCGAATCCGCGGTCTCAGGTCCGATGCCGAAAACTGACAGCAGTTTTTCCCGCAGCTCCCCGGTCGGCTGCGCAAACATCCGCTTGAGCGACCCGCCGTATTCATAGCGCAAAAATGAGCAAAAGGCTTTCAGCTTTCGCGCCTTTTGCCGGAAATAGCCCGATGGCCGGATCAGCATTTGGATCTTCTGGGGAGAAGCCTTTTCGATCGCCGCAGGCGTGAGCAGTCTTGCCTTTCGCAAATTCGCGATGGCCCGTTCCACGTTCGTCCAGGATGTGTTCTGCGTCAAAATCGCCCCAACGACCACCTCAAAGGGCGTTCGCCCCGGCCACCAGTGTTGTGGTCCGAAGGCCGTGAACAGGGAGTTGTAATATTCATCGAGCGGCGGCTCTCCACTGCGGATTTGTGGCGCAGACCCACCCTTTCGCGGCTTTTTAGCCGCGATAATCCTCGATCCGGGGGCCGAAAGGGGCGAATTTGGGGCAGTATTGGCCATTAAGCTAACCGACCCACCATAGCACGCCCCTGCGATACCCAGTCAAGCAAAGGTGTTGTAACCTTACCACACCCTGTGTCCCTTGCGCGCCGCTCTCAACGCCGTAGGCGCGGTGCATCCTGCGCAGGTTTCAAAGCTCGCTTGCCTTCATTGCAAACAGCACAAGGTCCAAATGATCTCTGGCCTAGATCAGGTTCAGCAGCGAAATTACGGTTTCTTTAACTTGAGCCGTGATGTTTGGATGGAGCGCTTTCAGATGGGATGGAGGAATTTCCCCGAGTTCGAAAGGCGCTCCAAAACGAAGGGATATTCGATTCGTAAGAACCTGCTCGTTCAAACGAGAAACGGGCGAGCGCCTGGAAATGACTCTCGTATATTTACTGTGCTGACCGAACAGGAATAGTTCCCGCCAGCGGCACGATCAGCATGTGATCGCGACGGCCGTCGTAACGCTTTACCTTGAAGAGCACGTCCTGCCCCGGCTGCAGCTTCGACATTTCGCGATGATAAGCAGGTAGATTACCCACGGGGACGCTGTTGATCTGCTCGATCACGTCGCCGATCAAAAATTGCAAATCGTCCGCGAAACTCGCGGGATCGACGTTCGTAACCACCACGCCCGGGCTGACACCGGCCGAGATCTTCCCCATTCCCAGTTTCTGAGACAGGTCCGAAGTGAGGTCCTGCACGTGCAGGCCGAACTGCCCGTTGTCGCTGCTCTGATCCTGCGTGTCTGAATCCGATGGCTCAAACGCCGTCGGCACGATCTTCGATCGGTCTTCAACCGTCAGCGCGACATCCTTGGGCTGCTTGTTTCGGATAATATGCAGCTGCACGGTCTCCCCGATAGGCGTAGCTGCAATCGGACTCACCAATTCATACCCGTTATGCACTGCCTGCCCATTCACGGACGTAATCACGTCTTCCGGTTGCAGACCCGCTTTCTGCGCGGGGCTGTCGGGATCCGTTGCCTCGACCACAATTCCGTACGGCGCGCCCAGTTCCTTCATCGTGACAGGATTTTGGCTCACGCGATCATCGAATGTGATGCCGATCGCTCCGCGCGTCACTTTACCGGTCGTGACGAGTTGGTTGTAAATGCCGATCGCAACGTTCGAAGGCATGGAAAGGCCCACACCCTCAAATCCGTGACTGCCCGTGTAAATCGCTGTGTTGATGCCGATCACTTCACCGGCCATATTCACCAGCGGACCGCCCGAATTCCCCGGATTGATCGCCGCATCCGTTTGAATGAATCGCTGAAACTGCCCCTGCCCTTCGGCTTCCGCGGCGCGGTTTTTCGCGCTCACAATGCCCGCCGTTACAGTCGAGGAAAATCCGAACGGGCTGCCAAAGGCAAGCACCCAGTCTCCCACTTGCACCCCATCGGAATTGCCGAGCGGAACCACCGGCAGGTCCTGCTCCGTATCAATCTTGATCACAGCGAGATCGGTCTCTTTGTCGCTGCCGATCACGCGGGCGGTGAAGCGCCGCGAATCGCCATCGAGGGATACCTGAATCCGCGTGGCGCCGTCGATCACGTGCTGGTTGGTGAGGATGAAGCCTTTCTTGTCTACAATCACGCCGGATCCGATGCTGCGCTCCGCGTCCGGCGAATCATCCGGAGAACTGAAAAAGCGGTTCAGCAGATCGTCGTCGCTTCCGAAATTGTGCGGTTTTCCTAAGGATTTTGGCTTCTGCAAGACCTGTGTGGTCGAAATATTCACCACGGCGGGTTCGACTTTTTTCGTAATTCCGGAGAAAGCGTTCGACAGCGCCACCGGCTCGGGAACCGCGAGCATCGCCGCGCCACTCGGTCCTTCTGCGCGACGCGCTAGCGCCCCGCCCGGCACAATGGCACCGATGAAGATACCGATCGCAAGCGTCGCTCCGACGAGAAGAGACGCGAAGGTTTTTCGCCTGCGCGCCCAGTTCATGAACTCGCGAAGTTCAATTCCCATGGCCCGTCCCCAGCTGGCCGCCGCGTCGAATCGCGCAGCCTTTGTCGGGATTATAGCATCCTTGCGACGCGGCAAAGCTATGGCGCAGATTAGAATGTTGCCAAAATACACATTGTGCCGCCTACGGCTTCCGCTTATGCCCTTACTGCCAGTCTGACTACCAGATCTCAGGCCGGGGGCTCGCGGCCACAGGTCCTAAGCGACCGAATTCCCCAAGCGTAACCTCGATAATCTACGTGTCCCGACGGATCGACGGTTACGTGACCAGCACGCTCTGTAACCCGTGTCTCCGGGCTGGACCGCAAGAAGGTGGCGCGCCCGGAGGGAGTCGAACCCCCGACCCTCTGCTTAGAAGTCAGGTCTCGCCCACCGGCCCTCTGCTTCTCCCGGCTCATAACTTGCTAACAGGGCTCATCTTAGTCTACAGTCTGTACGCCTGTGTCAGGTGAGAAGCGGCGAGAAACGGGCCGAAACCAAGCCCCGCCATGACACTGGCATGACACTGGGCCATGAAGAGAAAGCCGACTCAGAAGCTGAATTTCACCAAGCGCGCTCTCGAAGCCATTCCCATCCCGCCAGAAGGTCAGCGGGTGATCGTTTTCGACACGGGCACGCGGGGCCTCGGATTCATGGTGTTCCCGTCCGGCGCCCGATCGTTTTTTCATCGTCGCTTCGCCGGCGGATCCGCTGCGCGCACGACGATAGGTCGATTTGAGCCTGACGGCCGCTCGGGAATCTCGATCGACCAGGCGCGCGGCAAAGCGGCCGAACTGAACGCGAAGCTGGCGAAGTGGAAGAACGACGGATCCGTCGGGCCGCATCCGCTCGCGAAGGTCGACCGAGCGACCGCAACTTTCAAAGAGCTGTTGGACGCATACATTCGCAGCCACGTCGCCCTCAACGCAAACAATCGCGAAAACGCGGAGAGGCAGCTTCGCTGGATAGCCGAGAAGTACTTCAAAGCGTGGTATGGGCGCCGCATCGATTCGATCAGAATCGGAGACGTCATCGCGCTGCGTGATTCAATCGGCCCCCAGCACAGATATCAGGCCAACCGAGTTGTGGAGCGTCTGAGGGCCATCTTCAACTGGTCCGCTGGCCGCAAGGACGGCAAGGTCAACTTCTGGCGGCTGGAAAACCCGGCGACCGACGTCGCGCTCTACCCCGAGGAAAAACGCAAGCGATTCCTGCAGCCCGACGAAATGCAAAAATTCAATCAGGAGCTCCAGCGCGAATTCGAGAAAACTCCACGCGAAGGCGAAGACCGGCCCGATCTAGACCTTCACGATTTCCTGACCCTCGCGCTTGCCACAGGCGCGCGCAGATCCAACGTGCTTGCCATGCGATGGTCGGATATTTCGTTCGAGCGAGCGAACTGGCACGTTCCCTTCAGCAAAAGCGGAGAGGGCTACGACGTCGCGCTCACGGCGGCGGCGATCACGGTTCTGAGGCGCCGTCAGGGCGAAGTCACCGATGACGCCGTCTATGTTTTCCCGGGCTGCGGAAAGTCCGGGCACCTACTCGACATGAAGAAACAGTGGGAC
>DATEME010000313.1:0-3319 GCA_035275865.1 Candidatus Acidiferrales bacterium
CAGCGGTGATGCGAGGAGGAACGTCTCGCATCACCGGGCCAAAACAAATTCGCAAGACGAGAGGACTCGACATGCAAAAGATCACGCCGTTTCTGTGGTTCGATGGGCAAGCGGAAGAGGCCGCGAATTTTTACGTATCGGTATTCAAGAGTGGGAAGATCACGAATATTATGCGCGTGGGAGACGCGGGCCCGGGACCGAAGGGTTCGGTGCTTGTCGTTGGCTTCGAGATTGAAGGCGTTGCGTTTTCGGCGTTGAATGGCGGGCCGAATTTCAAAATCAACGAGGCGATTTCGTTCGTCGTTCATTGCGAATCCCAACAGGAAGTCGACTATTACTGGGGCAAACTCTCCGAAGGCGGCAAGGAAATTCAGTGTGGATGGCTGAAGGACAAGTTCGGCGTGGCGTGGCAGGTGGTGCCGACCGCGTTTTTCAAACTCGTTGCCGATCCCGATCCGGGTAAGGTGTCGCGCGTGATGCAAGCCATGATGAAGATGGTGAAATTCGATATCGCGGCGTTGGAGCGGGCGGCAGAGGGAGAATAAGGGCAATTGCGCGTTTTCACGTGACGCAAACAAAGCAAAAACGACGGCAAAAACCGCCCGACTCGGGCTGAGAATCGCGCGCCGCGCAAACATCGTGCCGCCGTAAAGCAAATTCAACGGCAAAATCAATGCTTAATTACGGGTTCTCAATCGCAGCTCGCGGCCAATTTTTCGCCCACGTGATGGTAGAGATTTGCAGCGAGGGCTGCCCGGTGTGCGCATCATATGCGTGATACACGATGATGTCGCCACTCTTTTGCAGCAAGACCGACTCACCGCCCGGACCGGCCCATTTGCTGTTCCCTGAAAGCAGCAGCGTTCCGCCGCCGTCGATCATTCGTTTGCCTGACTCGTCGGCGTACGGTCCAGTGATTCGGCGAGCGCGCCCTACCATCACTTTGTACGTGCTCTGCGCCCCTCGGCAGCAAAAGTCCACCGAGACGAACAAGTAATAAAAACGTCCCTTGCGCACGATAAACGGCGCCTCAATGGCGTGCGGACCCGCCGTATTTGCCGGGCGCTGCGCAGCGCCACTCGCACTCGGCGAGGCCGCCGCGATATCTGTGGCAGCGCTTGGCTGCGCCGCCGCTTGCTGATTCGGAGCGCGTTCCGTGAAATGAATAGCCAGCGAATACTGCGTCGTATCCGCAGACGAGAGTTTCCCAGTTGCGCGGTCGATGCGTCGTAATTTGATCCCGCTCCAGAAGCTCCCAAAAACCAGCCACGTTCCGCCTTTCGCATCGATTGCCAGATTCGGATCGATCGCATTAAAATCGTCAGCCGCCGTGGAGCGCAGCACCAAACCTTGATCGGTCCAATGAAAATCCGGACTCGCCGGATCGAGCGTCTTGTTCGTCAGCAGTGCGATGCCGGAAGTGTTTTTGCCGAAAAGCGAGTAGACGTAATACAGGTGAAAGAGACCGTCGAAGTAGGAAATATCGGGCGCCCAGAGCCCGCGCGTGCCGGGACTATCCTGCTTGATCCAGTCGGGAATGGCCGGAAGCACGTCGCCACAGCGCTTCCACTGCTTTAGATCGCCGGAGCAGCGAACAGGCAGTTGGCCGGTCGACCCGCGACCGGTCGTCGTGCTGAAAACGTACCAGGTGTTACCCTGCTTGATGATCGAAGGATCGTGCGTGCCCTGTACGTCGCCCTCAAGCTGAACGGCAACAGGGCTTTTTTCGCTCTGGGCCGGCGCACGCGTTGCGCAGAGCAACAGCATCATGCTCGCGAAACACGCGCGCCTCGTCATTCTTCTGGCGGCCTCTTGCGCTGACATAGCTGTCCGGCGATGCCAGCTCCGATTTGCCCGTGACGTCAACGAACTAGTGCTGCTTCGTCGTCTCACTCTTCGGCTGAGGCTTCGCAGGCACCGCACGTGTTGGCGCCGGCAATGCCGGCACTGCGGCGGCCGCGACTTCAGGCTGTATCGCGGCTTTCACCTCGGGCGGCCAATTGCGGCGGCGCTGCAGAAGCGCAATTATCTGCCACATCTGGTCGTCGCTTAGCGTCTTTTCAAAGCTTGGCATGCCGGTCAGGCGAATGCCGTTTTTGACGCGCCAGAAGTCGCCGTTCGGCCTCGGACCACTTCTGCCTGGACCGCCCGGGCGTCCCGGACCGCGTTCACCTTCCCTACCGCGGCCGGGCTGAAATTCCGGGCGAGGCTTCGGCGGCTGCAAGAGTTGCGGGGCCGGTGGGAACATTCCCGCGCCAATCTCCGAATCGTGATCGGGCATGCCATGGCAAACGGCACAATCCTTCTTATACGTGTCCGCGCCTGCAACCAGATCGGCAGTCGTCATCGTCGAGAGGTCGCGAACCGGCGCTTCCTTCTGTATGCGCTCACGCAGAGCCGTTCCGGCAATCCAGGTTTCAAATGGCAATGGTTTATCGGTTGCAGCTGTTGGAGCAAAACCACTAGCGAGATATCCAACCACAAGCAGAGGAACAAGGATGAGGCCTATGACCACTCCCAAAATGAATTTCATCTCCGAGAAGTCTCTCCATGATCAGATTCGCCCCCCACAAAACGGTATCACAATCGGGCTTTTCACTGCTGAAACCCTCTCATGCGGCCACTTTAAGACGTTTCGCAATGTCTGCCGGTTTCGCCGCCCCGCTTCCCTGTCTTACACAGCTCTCGGCCCGCGCAGCACCCGCGCCGGCAAAAAGAGGATCGCGGCGATCAGATCCAATACACCCGTCACGGTAATTCCCACGATGCGGAACGGCAACAGGATCAGCCATACGATCGGGTAGAGCACCAGGGCAATGATGGCCAGCGGCCAGCACAACACCAGCAAGATACACCACAGCAAGAATTTCACCACCGTCGCGCCCTCCTCTCTCTAGTCACACTACATATACGCCTCCCACAATGAATTGGTTCCGGTTCGCGTTCCGCTGCTGGACATACACAATTTTTGCGAATGCCAAGGTCCCCGCAAAGCAGGCCTGCTGGACAAAATTCGTTGCCTGCAAAACCGGAAGGGCGTAGGCTCCGCCCATCCGAAGTTAGGGGCTCAGGATTGCCCAAATAATACTCAGGCAAGGAGGCGGACATGCGTTTTCGGCCTTTCAGTTTCATTCTTCTGTTGCTGTTCACAGCGCCGGCGTTCTCCCAGGAATCCGCACAACGGCCTTACTATCTGGCGCTCGGCGATTCGCTCGCTATCGGCATTCAGCCGTCACTCGATGGCGACGTGCCGACGAACCAAGGCTACGTCGACGACCTGTATGCCCTCTTGAGGCTGCGCAAGCCGGGGCTAAAGCTT
>DATEME010000314.1:0-16909 GCA_035275865.1 Candidatus Acidiferrales bacterium
ACGCCAGGCGCGCCATTTCGCGCCCCAATAGTGCCATTTAACCCATTTTAAGGCGCACTTCTGGCCCCGAATTGGCTCTGCCGACAAGGCACCAGAGCGGGAAAATATTTTCCCGTCATAAAGTACTTGCTTTTTAGTAACTGTTATGCTATCATTCGCCGATGAATGCGGCCAATTCAGCTAAGCCGGGCGGCACCCGAAACGATGTCTCTAGCCTCCAGCGTCAAGGCCCGAGCTTCCAGAACCTGGGATTTCTAATCGAGAAGCCCCGATTAGAAACGGACCTAACTTCTTGCTCATCAACAAAATTTCCGTTTCTAATCGAGAAAAAAGGAGGATTTTTCTTGTACCCGAAACCTGTAACCTAAAACCCGTAACCCATCTTCCTACGGCGCGGACCAAAGGAGCTTGCGTTCCTTGTCGTAGAGAGTGATGGACGCGCCGGTGGTTTGCTTCGCTTTGCCGGTTCGGGAAATCTTCATGCCGTTGCCCAGGTTCGTGGACGAGCCGTCTTGATCGAGCAGTTCTAGGCTCGTGCCCTCTTTCGTGACGCCCACGTGCACCTGCGCATTCTGGCTTCCGGTCAGGGATAGCGACGAGCCCGTGCCCTGCTGAACGCTCATCGCCAACCCGGATTGATGGTCCGGATCGGAGAGCAGCACGAGCGGCCCGCTCGGCGTGCCGTCATTCAAGGAGATGGTGACGAGCGCCGTGCCGCTTTGATTGAGCAAGCGAAGACTCGGCCCGGTTCCCGCCATTGCGAGTTCCGCGCGTTCGCGTCCCGAAGCGTCCTTAAGGATGAAACTCTCGGCCTCGATCTTCTCCGGCACAACGGGCTCGGCAGACGGCGCTGCGGCAGCCGCTTTCGGCTTCGTGGCTTGCTTTGTAGTCTTGCGATGCGTCGTCTGCGCCATCAGGACGCCCGTCAGCGCGATCGACGCGACCACGATCACGCACGCCAATGCGCCCTGTTTGAGCCTGCGGTTCTGCCGCTCCAGCTTTTCAATGCGCGCCAGGATCGCGTTCTTTTCGTCAGTGCTCATATGATCTCCCGTGAATTTCGTAGCGTGCCGGATTCGCTCTTTCAATTGTGCAGCATTCGAGCCTGTCAGAGCGAGAATCCTGCGGAGGGCGATAACTGCTAGTAACCAAGCCAAGATTGGATACGCCACAAAAAGAAAAGCCGCCACGGCGGGTGGGGTCCGCCGTGACGGCTTGCTGCGCGCGCAAATCGAATCAGAACGTAAATTTACCGACAAGCTGCAGAATCCGCGGCCCGAGATCTCCCTTGAGCTGGCCGAAGTTTCCGTTCGTGGTCAGCACTCCGGTCTTGGAATCGTAGCTTGCGGTGTTCTGAACCGAGTCGTAGCTAACGTGATTGAAGACGTTATAGGCTTCGCCGCGAATCTGGAGCCCGAGGCGCTCGGTCAAGTGGAAATTCTTCACCAGCGTCATGTCCCACTGATTCGTGCCCGGCCCAATGTACGTATTGCGGCCCGTGATACCAGGCATGCTGGGGCTGGGAATGGCGGCCGTGTTGATCACGCCCGGCGACGTGCTGCCAATCGGCGGCAAAGCGAAATTCGCGGGATTGAGGTATTGGAACTTGCCGCTATTTGGCAAAGCGTACGGGCTGCCGAAGAGCAGGATGCGAGTGCCGTCGCCACCGCCGGTGAAGTTGACGTTGGAAAGACTGATGCCGACCGATTGCGGCGCGCCGCTAATGAACGAGACGACGCCAGACCATTCCCAGCCGTCCCCCAGCGCGCGGATAAGCTTGGTATTCCACATATTGCTGAATTTCGGCAGATCGTAGACCCAGTGGCCGACAAAATCGTTGGTGCGGTTGATATTGGCCTCGCCGTAGTTCCAGAAGCGAGGATTCAAGTAGATCGCAAGGCCTCCGGCGGTGCCGGTAGAACTCGTGTCCGCGTAGGACATTGTCTTGGACCACGTGTAGGAGACGCCGAACTCGAGATTTTTGCTGAGTCGGTGATTGGCCGTGGCTTGAAGCGCGTTGTAGTTCGAAGTGCCGGTGTATTCGCGGGCGCTAATCGTAGCGTAGCCGGGATACGGCCGGAAGAAGTTATCGCTGACGGCACCCTGTTGCGTCACCGTGCCGCTGAGAGTCGTAACCGGCTTTTTCGTCGGATCGAGATTCTGCGGCTGGAACTCAGACAGATACGGGACTTCGTTGATGTTCGGAGTAACTTCGAGGTGACGACCGAACGTGCCGACATAGGCGACGTTAACGACAGTGGCGAAGCCGATATCGCGCTGCACCCCGAAATTAACGCTCATCGTCGATGCGATCTTGTGATTGATCGGCATGAGCAAAGTATTCTGCGGCGCGAGATTGGACGAAATATTGGCGCATCCGCCGGCTGCGCTATCGCAACCCGGCGTGAACGTGGAGACATTCCCGAGATTTACGTTGACGTTGCTGACGACGGGCGCCTGCGTGGCGAAATCGCCGACGACGCCCGCGTCCTCACGAAGGTTATAGAAAATACCTGCTCCGGCGCGGATGGCCGTCTTACCGTCGCCAAAAGGATCCCATGCGATGCCGAGGCGCGGGCTAACGAGCACGCCGTTGCTATTCCGCAGAGAGTGCGGATAGGTCGGATCGGTATTGACCACGCTGCCGGTGTAGTTGAACGCGCCGACGAAATCGCCGATCGCGCCGGAGGGCTGCACGTCATTGGGATCGTTGGGATCCTGCGCGCAAACCGACGGCGTCTTTTTCGAACCGGCGGCGCACGAAGTCTTCTGAGTGCCAGACAGGCTGGAGTAGGTGACCGGACGGTAGAGCGCGGGAACCTGAGAGGCATTGTAACGGCTAGGCACAAAGCTAACGCCATCCCCGGGTTGGAGCGTATACGGGAAGTCGTAGCTGAAGCGCACGCCGTAATCTAGCGTGAGGTTGCGCGCAAGCTTCCAGTTATCCTGCGCGTACCATTCGAGGATCTTCCATTTGGGAGCGTAGACGGTGCGCGTGCCTTCGACATAGCTTTCGAAATTGCCGAGCAGCGCATTGGCGTACGCGTAGCCCGCATCCGTGACATTACTCGTGTTCACGCCAAAATTGAATGAGCCGTTGAATTGATTGCCGATGGGATGCTGCACGTAGCGGCCGTTCTGCCAGAAAATGCCGAACTTGGTGATGTGCTTGTTCCAGACTTTCGTGAGGCTGTCTGTGTACTCCCACGTGCCGGTGTTGTTGTTGAACGGGAAGCGCGTGTAGAAGTTGACCGCGGGCGCGTTGGAAATGCCGAAACCGGAGCTAGCGTTCGTGCTGCCGCCTCCGAAGCTGGCATTGGGAATCAGGTTGAGCGGATTATTCTGCGGGTCAAATTGGCCAATGTTTACGCCGGTGGAAGAGCCACGCTGCACTTTCTTCATATCGGCAGGGTTGACGAAGCCGGAACGCTCGCGCCAATCGGCGTAGCCCGCCGTGAACTCGTTGACAATCGAAGGAGTGGCCGCGTAGGTGATGCCGATGGCGGCGTTTCTGGCGGGCGTATCGTAAAAATATGACGGCCCCCATTCGCCGGAAGCATTGAAACCGGGGGAGTTCGTCGGCCCTTCCACGTTGTCGCTCATGCGCATCGCGTGGACGAACATATGCAGCTTCTCGGTGACGTTGTAATCGACGCGCAGGGCCTGCTGATCGACGGGCCGCTTGATGGGAGATTGAATTACGTAGTTGTAGTTGCCGCCGCCGGGAGCCGTGCCCAATGCTGCGGGATTGCCTGTGGGGAGCACGTTGAGCAGCGCTTGCGTGTTGGGATTGATGTAAAGCGGATTGACATGCGTGGGATCGAGCAGGCACGCCGATGTGCCGCTCGGTCCGCAGTTTTTGGGATCCGTGAGTGTGACTGCGTCGCCCTGCTTATCGACGCTCTGCGAAAAATCGCCCTGTTTTTCGAGTGCCGTGGGCATCATGAAGTATTCGGTGCTGCCGGGTGTTTTGCTCGGCCAAATCTCCTGAGAGAAGAAGAAAAATAGCTTGTTCTTATTCGTATCAAATTTGCCGGGCCAGAAGATGGGGCCGCCGATGTTGTAGCCTACCGTGTTGAAGCGATAGAGAGAGCGTGGCCGCCCGTTGGCTTTATTGAATGTATCGTTCGCATTGTAGTCCTCATTGCGGTTGTAATAGTAGGCTTCGCCGTGGAACGTTTGCGTGCCGGACTTCATCGTCTCTGTGATCGTGGCGCCGCCGCTTTGGCCGTATTCGGCTTGATAATCGTTGAGTAGGACCTTAACTTCGGCGACCGCCTCGCTGTTAAGCGGAGTGTCGAAGCGATTGCCGCCACCGCGCGGGTTGCCGCTGACGCCGTCCACGCTGACCGAATTGCCGACCTCGCGTGTGCCGGACACCGCGCCAGCGCTTTCCGTGCCGAGTTGCGACGAGCCTTCGCCGTCCTTCACGACGCCGGGCAGCAGCCGCACCAGCGCGAGCACGTCATGCCCGGGCGTGCTGATGTGCTCAAGTTCGTTGTTATCAAGCAGCGCGGAGCGCTCGGCGCTATCCGTCTGGACCGGCGTAGGCGTCGCTGTAACGCTCACGGACTGGCTGACCGAACCCAGTTCAAGCTTAAGAGTTCCCGCGGAGAGGCGCTGCGATGCGCTGAGGCTCAGGCCGCTCTTTTGGACTTTCTTGAAGCCGGTAGCTTCGACGGAAACCAAAAACTGGCCCGGCTGCACATCCACGAACGCAAACTGGCCGGAATCCTGCGTCTTTACGGCTCTCGTGTCGCCAGTCAATTGATTGGTGAGAGTCACCGTAGCGCCCACGACGGCGGCGCCCGTCGGATCCACAACCTGGCCGGAAATCTCACCGCTCGTCGTCTGCGCATGAATGCCGACAGCACCAATCACCAAAAGTAAAATAAACAACGCAATCGCTTTCCATAATCCCGCGGACAATCGCATAACTTCTACTCCTCCCTTAAACCCTTTGGCCAAGTGGCTCTGTTTGTTTGCCGCCCCACAAATTCTTGCCGTCAGGCAGCGGGATGAAATGAACGCTGCCTGACGGGATGAACGCCCCACTAAAACTGAAAATGCAGTCCCAATTGCAGCTGCCGGTTGGGATTCGAAGTTCCGGTGATCACGCCAAAACCCGCATTGTTCGCAGTGCAGCAGGTTGTGTTCGGATTGCTGAAGTGCGGCGTGTTCATGGCGTTGAACGCGCTCACCTGAAGTTGCAATTCCCTGCTCTCACCAAGCGGTACGCTCTTGGTTAGAGAGAAGTCAAAGTTCACCAAGCCGGGGCCCCAAACATTGCCTGGCACGGACGTGCCGTACGGCGCGACTTTCACTCCCGTGGGACCGGCTGCGACTTCGGCCGGATTGGAAAAGCAGCTTAGGTTGAACCACAACTGTCCCTGTGTGCTCGATCCGGTGTTGATTTGATTGACGATCCCTGCGTGATTGCCGCACGTAGAGCGATCGTAGTTCGCGCGATTACCGAAACCGCCGTTGAGGCCACCGTTATTCGACAGACCGTTGCCCACGGCGAGCGGCACTCCATGCTGAATCGTCGTGACGCCGCTCAATTGCCAGCCACCGAACAACAGATCAACCGGGTATGACGAGCTGCTCAGGAAATCGCGGCCCTTTCCGAACGGCAGATCGTAAACAAAGCTGCCGATGAAAAGGTGAGGCACGTCAGGAGCAGAGGCATTTCCGAGTGCGCGATTGTATTGGTCCTGATTCACCAATGGCACGAACACGGTCATGTCGTCGATTTCTTTGGACCAAGTGTAGGAAAGGAGCGCTTCGAGTCCGCGGGAGATACGCTTGGTGTATTTCACCTGAAGCGCGTTGTAATTGGAGTAGCCCGTGGAACCGCGCTCATTGATCGACTGAATCTGAGCCAAAGGCCCCTGATCGCATACGGGCTGGCTGCCGGCCGATTCCACACCAGTGACCGGATTGTAAGCCGCGAGCGTAGCCGTCGCGTCGAACTGCGTGCAACCCAGGGTCGCATATACGCGGTTCGCTTGAAGCGAATTGGCAATTTCGATTCCGTTGGCGCACTTCAAGCCGCTATACAGCGTGCTCGGCACGGTCGGCGTCGTCAGCGTTGAGCCACTGCACGGCAGGTTCATGTAGATTTGCTCGGGGCCCGGGAAAGCTTGGTTGATATTGATAGAGCGAAAAAGATTGGTACCTTTCGTGCCGACATAGGCAATGTCGATGGAGCTCGTCGGCGTCAGTTCGCGCTGGACTCCAACGTTCCACATGCTCTCGGTGTCGGGCTGGTTGTTGTATGGAACGTAGTAGAGGCTCGAAGAAGGCGAAGGCGTAACCGTGTTTGTCACGGCCTGTGGCACGAAGCCAGGCAGTCCAATGAAGCAAGTGGGTATCTGTGTGGCTGTGCCGAGTGGACAGGCGCCTGTCGGCATATTCAGAGTTGAGCTGATGGCCGCCCAGGGAGTGTTGGGCGCTTGCTGACCGAGAACGTATTCTTCGAACCATGGCCAGTTCCGCTCGAGCGTGCCGCCGGCTGCGCCGTAGTGATCCGGGAAATGCGTCATAGACCAGCCCGCACGAATTGCAGTTTTCCCTGCGTCCGGTGTGTATGCGATGCCGAGGCGTGGCCCGAAATTGTGAAACGGCGTGTACACGTTGGGGCCGCGATTTTCGGGTGTCGCGACGTCGAGATAGCCGGTGTTGATGTTCAGGTTTGACTGGTGATTATTTGCGTCGTTGTATTGCGTGATGAGGTCCCAGCGAAGTCCGTAAATTAAAGTGAGAGCTCTCGTCACTCTGAATTGATCCTGAAAGTAAACGTCAGCGATGGTCAATCGAGTAGAGGGATACGCATTGACGATGTCGCGGTTCAGGCTGGTCGGCAGGCCCAGCATGAAGTCAGCGATACCGGCGCCGGAGCCGCCCGTAGCAGAACACGAAGGATTGCCGGCACAGCTTGAAGTGTAGGACTGATCGAACGAGAACGAGCCGGCTTGGCTGTGATCGGCGTTGGTTACAGTTGCCTGCAAACGGCGATAGTCCACGCCGTAGCCAAATGTGTGCTTTCCACGAATGTGAGTGATGTTGTCCGTAATCTCATAGGTGTTCGTGCGGCGAATCGAGTTCGAGTACCCCGGATGCCCTGTGCCCGGCCAACTGCCCGCGCTCTGGTCGCCGCCAAACGAGAGTGACGCTACGCCGGACGTGAACGGAAATTGCGAGATATTTCCGTTGGGAATGCCCAGCGTGGCGTCTTCGTTGATTCCGTAATCGTTTCCGTGGTGGAACGTATAGAAGCGGTCGAACCCAAAGCGAAATTCGTTCAGCACGTTCGGAGAGAACCAGTGCGTATAGCCAAATACGTCATTGTGTTCCCGTGGGTTTGCATCTTCTCCGACGTTCAGGAACTTCGTCGGGCCGGGCGTTGAAAGATCGTTGCGGGCATAGGACAAACGCCCGAAAAGATGATCTTGTCCCCTCAGGTTGTAGTCGATCTTCGCGTCAAACTGATACTGAGGATTCGTGGACGTTACGTTTTCGATGAAGTTGTTTTGGGCGGCTTCCGTTTGCGCTGCCGGGAAGATCGTATTATCGGCGAGCACTTTCGCTGCAACGGTATCCCAGCGATCTGAACCCGAACCACTCGAGCAGGCGTTGGTTCCGTTCGGGATGCACTGAACCGTGCAGGACGGTGTGTTGGTGTTGGCGGGACTCGCAACACATCCGCCCGTACCGGCCGCGAGTGTAACGGTCGGAAACGCTGTGCCTGGGCTCTGTGGGTCATAGATGCCCTTCGGGAAATAATTTATAGGGAAGTAGCCTCCCCTCTCCAGGGTCGTAGGCACCGAATAGACGTACTGATGACCTTGGTCGAACTGCAGCCCCTGGAAATCGCCGAAGTAGAACAGCTTGTCTCTCTTTATGGGGCCGCCCAACGACACGCCATATTGATTGGATCGAAACGACGCTTTCGGTGCGTGATTGAAACCCGCATACCAGGAATTGGCGTTGAGGCCCACCGAGCGGTAATACTCATAAGCGGTGCCGTGAATTTGATTCGTGCCGGACTTAATAACGGCATTGACCTGCGCCCCGCCATACACGCCAACATCGGCGCCCGCGTTGTTGCCGGAAACTTTGACTTCCTGAATTGAATCCACCGGCGGCGTAATATTCTGGAAGGCGTTTTCCAATTCCATGTCGGACACGCCGTCCAAGGTGTACGTCGTGCCTTGATACGGCATGCCGTTGACGCTGGCCGTGATCGATCCATTTGCGCCGATGCCCGTCCCGGATTCAGAAGATGAACCAATTCCCGTCTTCACTGCGCCCGGCATCAGGTCGATAAGTTGGGAGTAAACACGGCCATAGAGGGGAATGCTTTCGACTTGCCGCGTGCTGAGATCGTTGCCCATCGTCGCGTTCGTGCTATCGACCAGCGGTGCCGTTGCCTGAACTTCCACGGTTTGCGTGGACGCGCCGATCTGCATCGTGAAGTCGACGCGACTCGTGCCGTTCACCGTGACCACAACGTTGTTTGAAACAGCTTGTTGAAAGCCCCTCGCGTCCACGGTCACCTTGTAGCCGCCCGGGGGCAGCGCGGGAACAACATAATCGCCTGTCGCGCTGGTCGGGACTGACGCTTGATAACCATTGGCCTCATTTGTCACCGTGACGGTCGCGCCGGGGATCACGGCTTTGCTTTGATCCTCGACGGTCCCGAGAATCTGTCCAGTCACGCCCTGCCCAAACGCAGAGCTAAAGGTTCCGATCGCTACTAGCACGCCAACGAGCAAAACGACTGATTTACAGAGCCGCATCACTCCTCCTCGCGCAATGTAAGCGCTTACATAACTTGGGTGACCACTTGAGCGCGCCTTCAACTTCAGCCCAAAATCCGAGAACCTCGATGCACCGTGGCTTGAAACTCCTGCGGAGGTGCTTCGTCGTGCCTCACCCTTTTCCGAAGTTCGCCCAGTCGAAATGCGCTTCACACCCTTTTTTCTGTGCAGAATCTAGGACTGTAGGAGTAAGACCTGCAAGTTAATTGGGGATACAGGACCGCTACCGCAAAGCTACATCAAAGATACCGCGCAGATACTTCCGGTGTTATAATTCGCGCAGTTTGGCGTAGTGCGGGTGTGGCGCCGGGGGGATGTGGTTCATGAATAGCACGCAAGTTCCTGGGACTATTGAACTTGGTGGGCCTGCCCCTGAAGATATTCAGAAGCAGCTCAATAAGATCGTCCACTCGAAGTCGTTTCGCCACGCATCCGCTCTGCAGCGATTGTTACAGTATCTAATCTCCAAGGCGCTCGAAGATCCTTTCGCTGACATCAAGGAATATACGATCGGCATGGAAGTGTTCGACCGCGGACCGGACTACGATCCGCAGAGCGACACGATCGTTCGCGTTCAAATCCACCGTTTGCGGCTTAAGGTAAAGGAATACTACGAGACCGAAGGCATTGCAGACCCGATTCTTGTCGATGTTCCCAAGGGCCACTACATCCCCACATTTGAATTTCGAAATGGCTCGCTAAAGACCAGCGGAACCGATGCGACCGCGCCGGAAAAGAAGGAGCCCACGGACATTGCGGAGACGCCGGCCGCGGCTCTCGCCCAGCCTCAATCGCCAGTTGCCGGCGGATTTTTCTCGCGCGGTCCGGCCATATTCGCGCTTGCATTGCTGATTTTAGCGGTGGGAATTTTCATCGGGACGCATTGGCAGCAATGGCGAGGCGGTACTTTGAGCGGAACGGCCGCAGGCCGCGCCTCCGGCGGAGCGCCGCGCGATGCGGCCACGGATTTTTGGCGAGGATTTCTCGGCAACGATGCGTCTCCCGTGGTGGGCTACGCCGACGCCGTCTATTTGGTGGATGGCGCCGAGGATTTGTTCAGGTTCAGACGCGGAGCGAGCGATTACACCGGAACTGTCGTGGATCCTCATCTGGCTCAGCAGTTTGCATCGAGTCCGGGGCTGGTCGCGCGGGCTGGTCCTTTATATTACGAAGACGGGAACACGGGGACGGGTGACCTTCAGAGTGTGTTCGTGCTGACGCGGCTCTTTACTCAAATGGGCCTGCAGATGGTCGTCAAACGCTGCCGTTTAATCACGATTGATGACTTGCAGCAGCACGATGTGATTCTCCTTGGCTCGCCTGAGGAAAATGACGCGGTGGCACAGTTAAGCCAGCCTTCGGACTTCGTCTGGAACCGGCTCGATGTTGCCGACCCTTGGAAAGGCGAATACGTGAATCGGCGGCCGCAGCCGGGCGAAAGCGTCTCCTATAAGACCGAGCGCGACCCCAGCACGCAAGAGATAAAGACCGATTTCGGCCTCATCACTTTGCAACCGGGCGCTGCGCCTAACCGCCGCATCGTCATGCTCGGAGGGCTTGATACGTCAGGCGTCGCCGGCGCAGCGCAATTCGTCACTTCGCCGGCTCACATGGCTGAATTAAGGTCAAAACTTGAATCGTTGAGCGCGTGGAAGGGAGAAGGAGTAGCGCCCTCGTTCCAAGCCTTGCTGCGCGTGGATGTGGAAAGAGGAAATGATGTGTTCGATGTTCATTTGATCTCGGTCCATATGGTGGACACGCAGACGCCCGGCTCAGCAGGTTCCTCAGCGAACGCTCAATCAAAACAGCAGTAACACCCGCGTATCTGCCGTGTAACTTTCCCGTATCCCCAATTAACTTGAAGAAAACCCGAGGCAGAACTACATTCCGCGCCGACCGTTCGCGGTTCCCTGTGAACTGAGGTCGATCACGTTGCACAATCCCACACGGAGCCTGCCCGCATGGCTCGCGCTTTTTGAGACCAAGCGGACGTGCCGAATAGAGATCGGAAACCAATTATGGACACCAATCAGTTTTCCTCGCGCCGGAAGTGGCTGGAGATGGCAGCAGGCGCCTCGGTAGGGGCCGGACTTATGGCCGCAACCGGCGCGAGGGCAGAACCAGCGGCAGGCCCGACGAAGAATGATCACGATCTCGGCACGCGCACTTACAACATTCGCGACTACGGTGCCAAGGGCGATGGCGTGACGCTGGATACGGCCGCTGTGCAGGCCGCAATCGATGCATGTAATAAGGACCAGGGCGGAACGGTGCTCGTCCCCGCGGGAGTCTTCGTGATCGGCACCGTCGAACTGAAGAGCAATGTCAGGTTACATGTTGCAGCCGCAGGAAAGCTGCTGGGCAGCGCCGATGGCAAGCAGTACCACGCCGCCGGCGAAATCCCTCTGAGAGGCGATTCAACTCTCGAAGACGGAAACGTCGGCTTGATCTATGCGGTGAAAGCGGAAAACGTCACGATAGATGGCCAGGGCACGATCGACGGACAAGGCGCGCAGTTTCATTCGCCCACGCGCGGCGCATTGCCTCCGGCGGGAATCAGCGGCGGTCAGCGCCCATATCATCTTCTCTTCTACCAGTGCAAGAATCTGAATCTGCGCGACATTTTCCTCTATGACAGCGCCTATCACTCCGTTCGCGTGATTGAAAGCTCGTTTGTGAAAGCCGACGGGCTTCGCATCTACAACCGCGTGAACGGCAACAATGACGGCTTCCACTTCATCAGCAGCCAGTACGTGGCGGTCAGCAACTGCACCGTGCAGTCGCAGGACGACGCTTGCGCGCTTTTTGGAAGCTGCAAATATGTGACGATTACAAACTCGTCGTTCAGCACCCGCTGGTCGGTGTTCCGTTTCGGTGGGGGGCAGGCCGAGAATATTGCGGTCTCGAATTGCATCATCTATCAGGCATACGGCTGCCCGATCAAAATACAAGGCGGCCCAAATTCACGTTTTGAAAATCTCTCGTTTTCAAACTTGATCATGCATCGCGTGACCGGACCAATCTCGATTGGAGTCGGGGCCAGACGCCGGCAGGGGCCCGATCTCGCAGCGCAGCCCACGACTGCTTCCCCTACATCGCCCGCGCCCGACGGAATTGCCCGAAATATTTCGTTCCGCGGAATCCGCGCCACGATCGTAAATGGTGAAGATCTTCCCGACGTGCCGTTTCCGAGCAACTTCCGCCCCGGCGAAATGAGATCGTGCATCGACTTGAACGCCATCAACGACGGGGTTCTCGAAAATATCAGCTTCAACGATTTGCAGATCACCTTCCCGGGAGGCGGCACGGCGCAAGAAGCCGCGCTGCGCGACGTGCCGAAAGTCGCGGGAGAATATTTCGAAATCGGAGTGCTGCCTGCGTATGCTTTGTACGCCCGCAATGTGCGCGGCCTCAATCTTAGCAACGTACGATTTGGCGTCAGCGACCCTGACCTGCGGCCCGCCATCGTCTTCGATCGAGTGCAGGACGCGGCGATCAACGGTTTCGGCGCCGAGGGAAACGCCAACGCAGAGTCCCTGCTGCGTTTCATCGATACGCAAGACGTGTTGATGAGCGCCTCGCGTGTTCTCACGCCCGCGCAGGTCTTTCTGCAAGTGGAAGGCGAAGATAGCAAGGGCATCACGGTGGACGGCGGCGATCTCTCGAAAGCCGCAAAACCCGTGGCATATCGCTCCGGCGCGCCGAACGATTCCGTCAAGCTGCGCGTCTGAAACGGCGCCGAGAAATCAGCGCGCAGCCGTTAGCTTCGCAAGCGAGGCGTCTGCTTCAGCCAGTTCCTGGGTGACCTTGGCCGCTTCAGACGCATCACCCGGCTCCAGTTTGTGTAGTTGCTCCACTTGCCGCCAGGTCTCCACGCTTTTCTGATATTGCGACTGCGCCTGCTTCCAATTGCGTAATCGATCCTCCGCCGTTGCTCCAGCCTGCGCCGCCATGTGGGCAAACGCAAATCCGGACGCCGCATACGCATTCGCGAGATTCGGCAGCTTGTCCGTATTTTCGCTCGGATCGGCGCGATACAGCGCAAGCGCGATCCCCAGTCCGGCGCGAATATTCTCCATTCCCGTCGCGGTTTCGCCCAGTTCCACCTGCACCCTTCCAAGTTCGCTGTCGCAAACCCCGAGCCACAGCTTCGAATTTGTATCGTTGGGATCGGACGCCGAAGTCGCATTGAATCCCGCCTGCGCTTTCTCGTAATAACCTTCGGCCTGTGCGTGTTCTCCCATTTGCTCGAAATAGCTGGCGATCACGTTCGTGTGCTCAAATACGTATTCCTTGAACAGCCGATCCTTCGGATGCGCAGCCGCGAGCGCGTTCATCACGTCGAGTCCTTGTCGAGTTGCTGTAATCGCGTCCGCAGGCTGCCCCATCTCCGAGAGGATGGTCCCAATTTCGCCGTACGTCCCTGAAAGCCGCGTTCGCACTTGCGCATACAGAGCCGGATCGGATGTCCTGACCGTTTCGCGTATCGCCGCGGACCTTCTCAGGTTCGAAAGCGATCCTTGAAAATCCCCCAAATCGTGCTGGGCAACACCGAGCACGTAGTACGAACCCGCCAGACCTTCTTCATCGCCGGATGTGCTGCCCGCAGGATCGAATCCCTCCTCAATCTGCACCGCCTTCCGCGCGTAATCGAGCGCATCGTGATATTGCCCGCTCGACGAAAGCATCAGCCCGAGCATTTCATATGTGTTCGCAAGGCTCGTCAGGCTGTCGTGCGAATTGTGCTCTTCGGTGGCAATCGCTCGCCGGATCGCCGCCGCTTTTTTCAAGCTGGTCAACGCCTGCGCCGTATCGCCGACGTTCGCACTGTCAAACGAGCCTTGCACCTCTCCGACCCGTTCGTACGCCGTCGCCAGCTCGCTTTGCAGCGAAAAATCGCCGTTCGACTCCTGCGCGAGGCTATCCAGATACGTTAGGGCTTTGCTCACCACGAGTTCCCGTGCCGCCGTCGATCCCGGAAGCGCGCGAATGGCGTCGTTCACGTCGAACATCAGCGAATTTGCCATCGACCGCACGTCGTTGAAACGCCGCTCTGCGCGGGCACGCTGCACTTGCGCGAGATGCGCCTCCCAAAGCGCCGCAATCAAGCCGCCCGTCAGGCTCATCATAACCAGCATCGCCGCGGTCACGATTTTCTTTTCGCGTCGCACGAATTTTCCCCAGCGATAGAGCAGCGTATCTTTGTGCGCCACCACCGGCCGGCCATCGAGATAGCGGCGAATATCTTCGGAAAGCTGCTCGACAGATCCATAGCGGCGCGCCGGCTCTTTGCGTAGCGCCTTCAACACAATATTGTCCAGATCGCCCGCGATCTTCACGCCGGGCTTCCGAGCTTTGCTCGCTGGTGCGGCGCCGCGCTCGTTGCCGTCCGCTTCGTGCACATCCAAAATCACGCTGCTTGGTTTCGCCGGATCCGTCTCGCAGATCGCGCGCGCCACTTCGTGAGGAGCAGTGCCGTTCGTTCGAAATGGCAGGCGTCCGCAAAGCAGCTTATAAAGAATCACGCCGAGCGAATAAATATCGCTCGCCGTCGTCATCGATTCATTGCGGACTTGTTCGGGACTCGCGAATTCCGGTGTCATCATGGGAAGCACAGTCGCCCGAGCCGCGCTCGCCAGATGGTTTTCATCCGCATCCGTAATTTTTGCGATGCCGAAATCGAGCAGCTTTACGTCGCCCGAGGATGTTACGAGGATGTTCCCCGGCTTCAAATCGCGATGGAGAACGAGATTTTGATGCGCGTATTGCACCGCCAGGCAGACGTTGCGAAAAAGCTTCAGCCGCTCCGGCACGCTCAGCCGCAACTTTTCGCAATACTCGTCAATCGGAATCCCATCCACGTACTCCATCACGATGAACGGCAGTCCGTCGTCCGTTGCGCCACCATCGAGCAAGCGCGCAATGCTCGGATGATCTAGCCGCGCCAGAATCTGCCGTTCGTTGCGGAACCGCTCGAGGAAGTATTCCGATCCAAAGCCGCTGCGGATCAGCTTCACCGCGACTTGTTTTTCGTACGCGCCATCGGCGCGCGCGGCGCGATAGACTTCGCCCATGCCGCCCGCACCGAGTTTCTCTACGATGCGATAATGCGAAACGGTCCGCCCGATCGTGGACGACGCGCCGCGCAACGCGGCTTCTTCTTCCGCAAATCCCTTCGCCGCAACTTCAATCGCCGGGCTTTCCATGAAGCGCGCCGCGCGGCCCTGTTCCGCCAGGAGTGAATTCACTTCACGCTGCAACGCGGCGTCACCGTCACACGCAGCCGCAACGTACGCGCCTCTCTCCGCTTCGCCGCGCTCCAGCGCCGCCATGCAGACCTGTTCCACGCGTTGCCAAAGTTCAGGTTCCACTCGAAGCCTCTCCGCTCATCTCGCGCAGCAGCCAAAGTTTCGCGAAACTCCAGTCCCGCTTAACCGTTTCTTTGGAAATTTTCAGCACTTCGGCGGTTTCTTCCACGCTCAACCCGCCGAAAAATCGCAGCTCTACGACGTGGCTCTTTCGCGCGTCGATGCGCGCCAGGCAATTCAGCGCATCGTCCAGCGCGATTAGGTCCGTCGCGGGCTCGTTTGGAGCGTGTAGCGAATCGTTGAACGAGATATTTTCCGCGCCGCCGCCGCGTTTTTGCGATTGTCGCGAACGCGCAAAATCGGTCAGTATCTGCCGCATCATTCGCGCACAGGCAGCGAAAAAATGTGCTCTATCCTGCCAGTTTGCCCCCGCGGAATCCACGAGCCGAACGTAAACCTCATGGATCAAGGCCGTCGCCTGGATCGTTTGACTGGAACGCTCCCTGGCCATATACCGTCGCGCGGTACTGTGCAAGTCGGCATAGACAAGCGGCATCAGCTTATCCAGTGCCCCTGGATTGCCGCTGCTCCATTCGTGTAAGAGACGGGTTATTTCGTGCGATGAGGGCTCGGGCATAGATGTCCTGCGTGCATAGGATATTGCCCTCAGTATTCCGTAAACCCTATCACAGTCCGCATCAAATCTGCCATATCTGAACGGCGGCATCTTGCTCCGGCGGATCGTCGACCCCGGACCCCGCTGTCGCGACTTTATTCGTTTACTGGTAGAGACGTTTGTTATATAAAACGGCCCGTACAAACCGAACCTAATCGCCATATCAAAAAAACACTCTATGCAAACGCCAGGCCTTCTATTTTTCATTTCAAGAGGTCTACCGATGAGCAACAGAATTCGCACGGCCGCTGTCACCATATTTCTGCTCGCCATAGCCTGCCCATTCGCGACGCCTGCCGCGCCTAACCAAAACGCCCAGGGGCAGTTTTACATGTGCCGCGCAATGCCCGGCCTGTATCAAATGTATGTGACCGGCGTCAATCCCCTCGACGCAAACGAGCGCGACATCCAGATCGCATGGCAGAACTACGCCCAGAAGAACTACAGCCCAAATATTAACTCTAACTCTGCCGAGTGCTTCACCGGCACGGCCGCGCAACTGCAGCAATATCGGACGGGTTTCAAACAGCAGACGTCCGTCGCGAGAACGGGCAAATTTGTCGATAGCGACTGGAAATTTACGCCGGACCAACTGGCTGCGGCGTCAAAGCCCGGCGGAATTTATGGCTACTGCCAATCCGGCACATACAACAAAAGCACAATTTATCTCAGCGACATTTTTGAGGTTCCGCCGGAAGACGCGAGGTCCATGGTCAGCCCTATCGACAAGACCTTTATTCCTTACCTGAACGAGCGTTACGGTCTTTCCGGCGGCTACACTGAGTGGGTCTATGGCAGCGCCGGTTGCTTGCACGGGTTCGCCAGCATCACAGACGCGCAAGTCAGCAAGCAACAAATGCTCGATACCATCAAGAAGACGAACCAGCACATCGTAGAGACCGGTTGGAAATACGCACGCAACGCGGATACGCCGCCCGCAGGTCCGCCGGCGTCACACTGATCGCCACAACCGCTGGGGATTTAAAGGGGGCGCCGCGCCATTGAAAAATGGGTGTAGGGGCGCATGCTTGCTGCGCCTTGGCGCGTCACTAATGATTCGCCAGATCATAGCACGCGCTTTCGGCCCGGTAGCAGCCGACCCG
>DATEME010000315.1:0-9469 GCA_035275865.1 Candidatus Acidiferrales bacterium
GAATTCCCCGCGGCCAGGAAAGCGGTTCATGCCTAGAGGCACGATTCTCGTAGTCGATGACGAAGTGGAAATCCGGGAAGGGCTCGATGCGCTGCTGAGCTCCGAGGATTTTCGCGTAACGCTTGCCGAAACCGGCCAAGCCGGGCTCGATCGGCTAGCACAGAGCCCGTTTGACCTTTTGCTGCTTGACGTGAGCCTGCCTGACCGCAACGGGATCGAGCTGCTGCGCGAAATCCGCGCGCGCGATCCGCACCTGCCAGTGATTTTGATTACCGCGTACGGCTCGATCGATATGGCGCGAGCAGCGTTCAAAAGCGGCGCGCAGGATTACATCACAAAGCCATGGTCGAATGACGAGCTGATAACGCAGGTCTCGCTGGCAATCGAAGGGCGTCGCCTGCGCGAAGAGAACGTTCACCTGAAGCGCGCGCTAAAACAGCGCTACAACTTTCCCAACATTGTCGGCAAGAGCGAGAAGATGCTGGCGCTGCTCGATCTGGTGGCTCAGGTTGCACCATCGCGGTCTACCGTGCTGATTTCGGGCGAAAGCGGCACCGGGAAAGAAGTGATCGCGAAGGCGATTCATTCGGCTTCGACGCGCGCCGACAAGGCATTCATTCCGGTAAATACCGGCTCGATTCCCGTCGATCTGCTCGAATCGCAACTCTTCGGCCACGTGAAGGGCGCATTTACCAGCGCCATTGCCTCCAAGAAGGGACTTTTCGAAGTCGCCGACCAAGGGACGATCTTTTTCGACGAGATTTCCACCGTGAGCCCTGAGACACAGGCGAAGTTGCTGCGTGTGATTCAAGAACGCGAGTTCATGCGGCTCGGCGGGACCGAGACGATCAAGGTTGACGTGCGGATTCTGGCCGCCTCGAATGAAGACCTGCAACAGCTTGTTCGCGAAGGACGTTTTCGCGAGGATTTGTTCCACCGCTTGAACGTGATTTCGCTGCATTTGCCGCCGCTGCGCGAGCGCAAGGAAGATATTCCGCTCCTCGTGGAACGTTTTCTCGCGCGAGTCTGCCAGGACAACGGCACGCCACCGCGCGCCTTCACAAGCACGGCGATGAAGATGATGATGGATTACGATTGGCCCGGCAACGTGCGCGAACTGGAAAATGCGGTGGAACGCGCCGTAGTGCTTTCGACGCAAACCTCCATGGATGGGGACCTGATGCCGGAAAGCATTCGCAGCCGCGAGATTGTGCGGGGCGTGCGTTTGCAGCTGTCGGAATTCTTGCCGCCGCTGCCGGGCGAAGGGCGCGGACGGAGCGGGGGATCGGCGCCGTCGCTCTTTGAAATATTGGAAGAGGTCGAGAGAAGGTTGATTACGGACATGCTGGACCGCACGAATTGGAACCAAACCGAGGCGGCGGAGCGCTTCCAGGTGCCGCTTTCCACGTTGAACCAGAAGATCAAGCGGCTGGGAATCGAGACGCGGCGCCGGCCGAGCAGCTCGCGCGGCGGTCCGTCCTACGAGTATCCCGGCGAAGGGACCTCCGCGGAATTTTCGGCCGGCAAGTAGAAATTCTCCTTCAGATCCTCGTTTAATCGCCTGCAGTTTGTGACGCTGCTTTTGCGTCGCTTTCCGCCCCATGATGGAAGTTCTTCATTTCGTACATGGAACGGTCGGCCGCATCGAGCAGCCTATCGACCGTTTCACCGCTTCTCGGATAAACCGCCGTTCCGACGCTGACAGAGATTCGCGGCTGCTCGGGATCATCCCCAACGCGCGAGCAAATCCTGGCGGCAACCTGCTGCGCTTCACGTTCGGAGGTTTCCGGCATTACAAGAGCAAACTCATCTCCGCCGTAGCGCGCGGCCGTATCTATGCTGCGGCTGTAGACGCGAAGAACGTCTGCAAGCCTGCACAAAGCCCGGCTGCCCGTTAGATGCCCATGGCGATCGTTAATCGCCTTCAAGTGATCCATGTCGATCAGAAGGACCGAGAAGGTGCGGTTCGTGCGATTCGAGCGCTTTACCTCGGCATCGAGGACGTCAACGAGTTTGCGGTAATTTGCCAGGCCCGTGAGCGGATCGGTGACTGCGAGATTGCTGACCTCCGCTTCCATGCGGCGGCGCTGAGCCGATATCGCGGCCAATGCCATGGTCATTGCGGAAATGATGGCGGTGAACGCTTGCAAGAGGAGCAACGATTCGTTCTTGGAAGGCGTAACGAAAGGCCCAACGCTGTGAAGCGTGCCCCAGATCGCAATGCCTGAGAGCATGACTGTAACGGCGATGGCCTCTCTTTGGCCAAACCGCAGCGCGGCCCAAAGCAGGAAAGGAATGCAAAGATATTCGATCGGGTAGGCTCGCGCGCCCGATATCGCGACGCCTCCGAAAACCAGCTCCGCAGTGACAATCAGCGATATCACCAACGCCGAGATTTCCAGAAGCTGAGCTTTATTCCAACGGAACCGGAAGTCTGCGGCCCACAGAATAATAAGCGGGGCGATCAAAAGCGCTCCTGTGCCATCGCCGAGCCACCACGTGAGCCAAATGGGGCGGAAATCAGGCCAACCTGCAAAGCCACACGAACAAAGCGTGATCACACCGATTGTTGCCGCAACAACGGGCGCCGATAATCCGGCGAGGAGATTGAATTTTAGAGTGTTCCCGGCGCTCTCGAATGCTTCGCGGCCGCCCGCGAATCGGCTGACAAGATAAGCGGCCAGCAAGCCTTCAAACGTGTTTCCTGTGGCAATCGCGAGCGAGGTCAGGAGCGTGCCCAGAGTGGCCCAATTTACAAAGAACGCCCCAACGAACACACCGGGCCAAACGCGATAGCCGAAAATCAGGAAAGCGGCCAGCGCAATTCCGCTGGGCGCCCAAACCGCCGTGGAACTAGGATGAACAAAGGCCAAGGCAAGACCAAGCTTGCCTGCAACAAAATACACCGCAGCCAACAACACAACCGCTGGAACTTCCCTCTTCCATTTGATCAAGGAGCCCGCCCGGACGAAACCGCTCTTTAGACAATCCTGCGTGAATCATGCTTCGATGATCGCCGCTTCGCGATCTTTTTTGCCGGACGCGTGAGCTGCTTGCGGCGAATCAGTTATACAGCGAATCAATTATTTCGGTTTAGGGGCGAACATTCGCCTTTTGGACGGGGAAGAAAACTCAATAAACCAAGGGACAGCCCGCGATCGATTCGAGCACGCGGAACGGCGCATAGTCAGGCGATACGAGGACATCGGCAGGAACCAGGAGCGTCTGCTCCAGCGCGTAACGGCCGGACATTGCCGCGTGGGCGACGCCATCCGTATAAACAAGCCACGTGGAAAGAGGAGGGAAATCGAGGCGCGATTTGGGGGCGCGCTCCTGAAACTCGACGTTTTCTTTCAAATAATCGTGGAAACGCAGCATGAACATGTCATAGGGCGTGCGCCCCATGCCGCGAATGCCGATAGCATGGCCGAGATTTTGCATCGTGCGTTGCAGAAAGCCGTCTTGCTCGGCGATGCGGCGTAGGCCCGCGTTTTCAGCATGCGCGCGCGCGATGGCGGAGAAGTCGTCGCAGGTGTTCCAGACGCGCGGCGTGGTTGGATTAAGATTTGTGAAAACACGCAATATGCGGCCGCCGCGAGTGGGGCGGCTGGGAAACGCATCCACGTGGAGCAGATCGTTGCGCTTGTGAAGCGGAAGGCCGCGGCGCTCTTCCTCAAAAGGCCGGAAGCTTGCGAAATCGAGGATCCATTTGCCGGCGTACGGCGCGAGAAATTGCTTTAGGAAGCCGATCACGTTCGCGCTGTATCGGCGCATGATCTCATGAACCTGCGACACCGTTTCGGCGTTCCCCTTGACGCCTTTCAGCAAATCCTCGCCCGGACGATAGGAAATGTTCTTGTGCAGACGCATCTCGGCCCATTCCTGGCGGAGCAGGAATTCG
The DNA here is from genome assembly GCA_035275865.1 of Candidatus Acidiferrales bacterium. GTDB lineage: Bacteria > Acidobacteriota > Terriglobia > Acidiferrales > UBA7541 > Palsa-295. The sequence continues at coordinate 3,902 of DATEME010000315.1, forward strand.
CGATCGACGGCGGACAATTCGAAGGGTGGCTCGCGAAAAAAAAGAATCTGACCGCGTTCGAGCAGATCGCAGTAGGCGCGGGAGCGCTGGTCGTGCTGGCCCGGGCCGCTCCATCCTCCAGGCGATTTGTAATCCTCGACGACGATTCCGGGCAAGTTGGCCATGACGGGCCTTATTGGCCTTTCGCGGCGCCAGTTGGTTTGTAACCGCGCGGCAGAAGCGCTGTGGAAAGATCGACGCCCGAAAGGTCCACGCCGTCGAGATTGGTCTCGCGTAGGATTGCCGTCTTCATATTTGCGCCCGTGAAGTCGGCTCCGTGAATATCCGCGGAACGAAAATTCGTCGCACCAAAATCCGCGCTGCGCAGAATCGCTTTTCGCAGTATGGCACGAAAGAGTTCCGCGCCGCCCACTTGTGCTTCGGTGAGATCCGCCGCCTCGAAATTCGTTTCCGTCAGGTCCGCGCGGCGAAGATCGGCTTTGCGAAGCTTCGCGTTCGAAAAGTCGGCCGAACCAAGTCTGGCATCGCGCAAACTCGCGCATGCGAGATTCGCGCCTTGCAGATTAGCGTAAGCAAGATTTGCTTTCGCCAGATCGGCTCGCGAGAGATTCGCGCCCGAAAGATCGGCGCGGACACCACCTTCCGCTCCGCGCGTGAAGAGAACGTGCTCTTCGAGAATCTTGCTGAGCCGTTTGCCATTGTGGCGAATGCTTTCGGGCGATTTCAGGGCGCCCGGTTTCAATGCGCGCAGTAGTCCCATTGCTCGCTTTCCATGAGTGGATGAATTGCCCGCCCCATTTTACTAGAATTCCGCGCCCGGTGCGCCCGTCTCATCGCACGGCACGGTCGGAATTGTGCTAACGTGATCCCAATATGAGCAGGGCCGCGCGATTCCTTTTGGTTGTGGCGATTGGCGCAGTCCTTTGCGCCGTCCTTCTAACGCATGCGAAGGGGCAGGACAGCTCGCAGCCTGTCGAAGAGGTCGTGGTCAACCAAGCAGCCGGACGCGTGGTAATCGCCGTTGTGAAACACGCGATTTTGATCGCCACCGTGGAAAATCCGATCGAGCCCGGCACGCGGCCTCCCATTCCTACCGCTCTTTCGAGCATACGCGCGGGGGTAATCCTCGGCGCGGATGAGTGGACCTCGCCGTCATTACAGAAGGATATGGGCTGGCTCGACCAGGAACTGCCCCACCTAAGGAGCGGGATTGCGGCTGAAACGCCGAGCATCGGCGGGGCTGCGGCGAACACGCAAGCGACAGATATCGAGGCGATCGGTAAGCCGGTGAGAGAGCGGCTGGGCGAGCTTGCCGGCGATATTCACGCCAATCTCGAGTGGCCCGCGAAGACGCCCGTGACCGAATTGCTGCTCGCCGATTACCTGGCAGATTACGGCCCCGAAGTTTGGCAGCTCACCTATTCGTTGGAACAGGAACAGCAGCAGGGCGATTATTGGGTGACGAACGTCGAAGGCCCTGTCTACTTGCAAATCTGGCCGCCCGAGAAGAGCCAGCCGCACACGCTAATGGAGTTCGATTACCCGCAGAAGGATGCGCCGCCTACCCTGCTCGATCTGCTCAAGCAGAAGGACCCGCGCCTGGAAAGCGTGATTCAGGGCGACCAGACGTTGGCAGACACGGCAAATAAATTCGTGAGCGGCGACAGCACGAAAATTCCAGCCGCGGATGCGACGCAATTTCTGCGCGCCGCGCTGGCTGCGATCACGCCGCCGAACGTGCCGCAAACGATGGCGATTATTCGTGATGAAAACGGCTTCGATTGGATCCTTCGGCCGCCCGCTGAGCCTGAGCCACCAAAGCCGAATGCCAATCGACCGCCCGGCGCGCCTTCGCTGGCGAATCCGCATCAGGACGATTCGGGAGCGCCCTCCCTGGCGCACCCTCCGCATTCACAGTGAGGCGGCTACTTTTTATCTGAGGCGATCTGCTGCTGCAGGCGCGCGTTTTTTTCCGCTACCGAGCGCGCGAGATTTTCCTTGTGGGCGACGATTTTGCGCGCGATTTCCGCGTCGGATAGCGCCAGAATTTGCGCGGCAAAGATAGCGGCGTTCATCGCGCCGGCCTTGTCGATCGCCATCGTTGCCACGGGGATTCCGCCGGGCATCTGAACTGTAGAAAGCAGCGCGTCAAAACCGTTGAGCGAACTGGTTCCCATCGGTACGCCAATCACCGGTAGCGTAGTATTTGCCGCCATGACGCCCGCCAGATGTGCGGCCGCGCCCGCCGCTGCAATAAGTATTTTTAGGCCTCGTTTCGCGGCTGTGGTCGCATATTCGTGCGCGCGAGCGGGCGTCCGGTGCGCGGAAACAACTTCAATTTCATAGCCGATTCCGAACTTCTCAAGCGTTTTGGCCGTCTCGCTCATCATCGGGTAATCGGAATCCGAACCCATCAGAATGCCCACGAGTGCCGGGCGGTTTTCAGATGACGTCACTGGGCTGCTCTCCTCATTTGGTTTCAAACTGCGCGCTGGCGCTGCGGCTTTTCGTACCCTTCACGGCGCCGATGTCCGTGCGGTAATGCGCCCCCCGAATATCGATTTTGGTGACGGCCGTGTACGCCGTCGCGCACGCGTCGGCAAGCGTCGAACCGTGAGCGCAAACGCCTAAGACTCTCCCACCTGTCGTGTAGAACACACCTTGATCTCTGCGCGTCCCAGCGTGCAGTATCACCGCACCTGGCACTTTTGCAGCTTCCTCAAGCCCGTCGATGCGCACGCCGGTCGTCGGATTTCCCGGATATCCTTTCGAAGCGATGACTATGCATGCACTCGCACCGGGCAACCAATGAGCGCGCACCTCGGCCAAGCCGCCCGTTGCGGCCTTCATGCAGGCTTGGCCGAAGTCGAAATCGGCGCGCAAAAGAATCGCCTCTGTCTCCGGATCGCCCAGCCGGCAATTGTATTCGAGCACCTTCGGGCCATCGGATGTGATCATCAGGCCGAAATAGAGGAAACCGCGATAAGGAATGCCCTCTTCACGCAGCCCGGCAAGAGTTGGTTCCACAATCGAACTGCGGATTTTGCGTTCGAGGGATGCCGGAAGAATATCGTCTGTCGAATAAGCGCCCATTCCGCCCGTGTTCGGTCCTTCGTCTTTATCGAAAGCTCGTTTGTGATCGCGCGTAGGGGCGAGCGGAATGAAGTTCGTACCGTCGGTCAAAATAATGTAGGAGAGTTCCTCGCCAGCGAGGCCTTGCTCGAGCAGGACGCGCCGGCCGGCCTCGCCGTACTCGCCAAGTTCCATCAGCCGCGTGAGGAAATCGGCAGCCTCGTCGGCCGAAGAAGCCACCAAAACGCCTTTTCCCGCGCAAAGCCCGTCGGCCTTGATCACCAAGGGCCATTCAACGGACCCGAGGACCATGTGTGCATCGGCTGACGTGTCACACAAGCCGTACACCTCGGCTGTGGGAATTCCATGGCGCTGCATGAACTGCTTCGCAAAAATTTTGCTGCCCTCAAGCTGAGCGGCCTGTCGCGTCGGGCCGACGATCGCTAAGCCGCGCTGTTGAAATTCGTCTGCGATACCGCCGACCAGCGGAAGTTCGGGACCGACGATCGTTAGTTCCGCTCCCAATCTCGCGGCGAGATCGACCGCAGCGCGCGGGTTTTGCACATCGAGCGGAATACATTCGGCGTCCTGAGATATACCGCCGTTTCCCGGGGCACACCAGATCTTCTCGACTGAGTCGCTTTGCGCGAGCCGCCATACAATCGCGTGCTCACGCCCACCGCCGCCAATGACGAGAACTTTCATCGCAGATAAACCAAGAACGATACGGCGTCGGCTCAGCGGCTGTCAACAAGACTTCAGCGTCCGAGCCCGCGCATTCGGCTTGTCGCATTGCGCCGAAAATGCTTTCATCACAAGATCGGTCTGCGATGCACTGGGATTACGCGATCATCCTGATCTTTATCGGCGCCGTCGTGCCGCTCGTGGGCCGGTGGCGCGTCGCGTGTATTCTGCGCGGGCCTGAGACGAGCCAAGCCGACCGCCTGCGACTCTACGCTTCCACAATCGCTTTCCAGTGGCTCCTAACGGCCGTGATTGTCTGGCGGACCGGCGCGCACGGCATGAGCAATCGGAGTTTAGGGTTGGCGGCAGATCGCCCGGCCTTCACTGCAGTCGTTTCCGCGGGACTGGTTGCGCTGGTCCTGGCGAACCAAATCATAAGCCTGCGCCTCGTCGGTAAGAGGCCGGAGGAGTTCCATAGTAAGCTGGCACAAATGGCGTTGCGAATCTTTCCGCAAGACAATCTCGAGCGGCTGGTTTTTGTAGGCGTGGTCGCAACAGTCGCCATCTGCGAAGAGTTCATCTATCGCGGTTTTGCTCAAGGACTTTTTACGGATATCTTCGAAAGCGCAGTCGCTGGCGTCTTGATTTCGGCGGGCATGTTCTCGCTGGCGCACCTCTATCAGGGAAGGCGCGGCCTTATTGCTACTTGTGTAGTAGGATTGATTTTCGCGACCGCGCGGGCAGTTACGGGATCTTTGATTCCGGGAATAGCGGCACATTTTGCTGCGGATTTCGTCGCGGGCCTTCTGTTTCCGTCCCGATTGCGAGCAGCGATTGCTGCTGAAGCCTCTCAAGAGGCGGTTCACTGATTTCTTTCTCTGCAACCGAGAACATGAGCTCCACCCACGCGACTGATTCGCACATCAGAGACGTTCTCCGTATTTATGGCGTCGAGTCTGATCCGGAACTCTGCGAAAAAATCCGCGTCTACATCTCCACGCTTCTTCAGTGGAATGCGAAGATCTCCTTGACCGCGATCACCGATCTGGACGAAATCCTACGCGCTCATTTTGGCGAGAGCTTTTTCGCTGCGAGCGCGGCTGGGATTGCCAGTGGTCGGGTCGCCGACATCGGAACGGGGGCTGGCTTTCCTGGCATACCTATCCGTATGGTGCGACCGGATGTTCAGCTCACTTTGGTGGAGGCAGTCGCCAAAAAGGCGGCTTTTCTCGGCGAAGTGCTGCGCAAAATCGACATCGGGGGAGTCAACATCATTCGGTGCCGTATGGAGGAGATCCCTCCGGATGTAAATGGCTTCGATTTCATTACGGCGCGAGCCTTGGGAAAATATGACAGTCTGCTGGACTGGTCGAAAACTAGACTTTCGCAAACTGGAAGAATTGTCCTATTGGTCGGCCAATCGGAAGCCGAGCATCTGGTGCAAAATGCCGATTGGGATTGGAATACTCGGAAAATAGTGCCAGAAACATCCTCGCGAGTCGTTCTGGTTGGATCTCCTAAGTAATCCCTAGTTCCCTTAGAGTGTTTCACGTGGAACAGGGCACTCACGTTTCGCCAAACTCCGGCAGCCGTCGACGCACGCAAGACAGGATCCGGATCGCCTTGGACACCATCGGCGACAGACGTTCCACGTGGAACAGGCCATTGGGAAGTGGGGCGTGAACTGCCCGTTGCCCCCGAATCTGTGTTTCACGTGAAACATATTGCTTCTCCCCAAAACCTTCTGATACATTCCCGTATTCTGGGGGGAGATTTGGCACGCGTCATCGCCATAGCCAATCAAAAGGGTGG
>DATEME010000316.1:0-15665 GCA_035275865.1 Candidatus Acidiferrales bacterium
TGTAGAGACCGAAGTGCGTAAGGACTTCCTGCGCATATTTTCCTGCGGGAACCGTTTTAGGCTCCCCGATCGCCACGATCTTGACGCTCGGCTTGAGCAGATCCTTGAAATCCGAAATTTGCATCGCTCCCGCGGGAACGATTAGCACAAGCGCGTTTCGAAGCAGATTTCTGCGCGTTCCCGCAAGCAGCAGGCCTTGCTTATCGAGCGAGTCCATCTGAGTCGGCGAGGCAGAGATGTAAACATCAACCGGAGCGCCCTGTTCGATCTGCTGCTGCAAGGTTCCGGATGCGCCGAGATTGTAATGAATCGCGATGTCCGGCCGTTGTTTTGCAAATGCGGGCCCGATTGCGTCGAGGGCATCCTTGAGACTCACAGCCGCGGACACGGTAATGCTGGAAGCTCGGTTTTGAGCAGCCGTTGCGCTAATCGCGCCGGTCGATACGGCCAGCGTGAGTATCAGCCACATCCTTAGGAGTGTCCGGCGCATCTGGCTCCAGCAGAAAAGAACAGCGTAAATCGTACTACAATAATGGTCCTATCTGATTAAAAAGCTACCTGTCTGCCTAGCGGAAGAAAATCTCGAACAGGAAGCAATGGAACGAAACGTTAGGGACGGAGAATCATCACTTCGGTCGATTTAATTAATGCAGCGGCCGTATCGCCTTTTTTCAGCCGCATCTCGCGGACCGCATCCGCCGTAATGATAGAGGTAATCTTTTGCCCTCCGATTGAGAGCGTGATCTGCGCGATCAGACCGTCGATTTGGATGTCCGTGACGCGGCCTACGAGTTGATTGCGGCCGCTGACACGCCGGAATCCCGAGCGCTTTTCGGCAACTTCGTGTTTTTCGGTCGAGCGGAAGAGGTATTTGTCTACTTCGCTTTCGGGAATGCGATGGTGCCCGCCTGCTGTCTGGACCGTCTGAAGCTTTTTCTTATATATCCACTGCTTCAAAGTCGGGTAGCTGATGCCCAGAACCTGGGCGGCTTCCCGCGGTGTAAATAGCTTCGATTCGGGCATATCCGCGGCCCAAGCTTCGCACCGGCAGGTTTCCGTGTAAAGCGCTTCTTCTAACGCGGGCCGAAAATGTGGGATCAAAAAGAAGGCGGGCGCATCAACAGAATAGGAGAGGCGCCGATAGAGAATGCAGGACTATCATTCATTGAACCGATTTCGCGCCGTGTGAATGAGTATTTACACGAAACGGCGCTCCGCGTCTCACCCATTGCGTTAGAATCGTTGTTTACGCTGCGTAGCCGCGCGATATCGGTTCGGAGGAAAGAGGAAAGACGATGCCATCCGTAAATAGCGCCACAACTTTACCGGAACAAAAAACGCAAAATCCGCTGAAGGAACTACTCTCTTACGGGCAATCCGTATGGCTCGATTATATTCGGCGCAACCTTTTCACGACCGGAGAGTTGGTCCGCCTCGTAAAGGAAGACGGGCTGCGAGGCATGACGTCGAATCCGGCGATTTTCGAGAAGGCTATTGGCGGCAGCACGGATTACGCGCAGGAATTGCAGCAGCTTTCGCAACGCAAGGATTTGAGCGCCAAAGACGTGTTTGAAGTTCTCGCGATCAAGGACATTCAAAGCGCGACGGATGTGCTGCGCGGCGTGTACGACGAATCGAAGAAGCACGACGGCTATGTGAGCCTCGAGGTTTCTCCCACGTTGGCGCACAAAACGCAGGAAACGCTCGAAGAGGCACGTCGTTTGTGGAACGCCGTTGGCCGCGCGAACACGATGATCAAAGTGCCGGGGACCGCGGAAGGCGTACCCGCTTTTCGTCAGCTAATTAGCGAGGGAATCAATATCAATGTGACGCTGCTTTTCGCGCAGGACGTGTATGAGCAGGTCGCGTGGGCGTATATCGAAGGCCTGGAAGCGCGCGTGAAGAACGGCGGAGACATCAGCGGGATCGCGAGCGTGGCGAGTTTCTTTGTGAGCCGCATCGATACGCTCGTTGATAGCATCATCGGCGACAAATTGAAGGACGCGAACCTGCCGTCAGATAAGCAGGCGCTTTTGCGCAGCTTGCAAGGAAAAGTGGCAATCGCGAACGCGAAGCTGGCCTACCAATCGTACAAAGAGATCTTCAGCGGCCCGCGTTGGGAAGCGCTCGCGAAGCGTGGTGCGCAAACGCAGCGCGTTCTTTGGGCGAGCACCAGCACAAAGAATCCGGCGTATCGCGACGTTTTGTACGTGGAGGAACTGATCGGGCCTGACACGGTCGATACGATTCCTCCGGCAACGTTCGATGCGTTTCGAGATCACGGCCGGCTGCGGGCGAGCCTGGAAGAGAACGTGGACGACGCGCGGCGCACGATGGAGAACCTTGAACGAGCAGGCATTTCGATGAAGAAGGTGACGGACCAGCTTACGGATGAGGGCGTGAAGCTGTTCGACGAGGCGTTTACGAAACTTCTGGCTGCTGTCGAGAAGAGTCTGAAGCAGCCTCCGTCGACTGGTCTCAAGAATCTCTCCTATTCGCTTCCGGCTGATTTGGACGCGGCGGTGAAGTCCACGCTGGCGGATTGGAAAAGCGGCAATAAGGTCCAGCGCTTGTGGGCGCGCGACGCTTCACTATGGACAGGGACCGACGAAAGCCAGTGGCTGGGCTGGCTTGCGATTGCAGACGAACAGGCGTCGAATCGTGACCGATTCGTGAAAATCGCGGCGGATATTCGCTCGGCGGGATTTACGCACGCTGTGCTCCTGGGAATGGGCGGATCGAGCTTGTGTGTCGAGGTGCTCGACCTGACCTTCGGGAAAATCGGCGGTTATCCGCAGTTCCATGTGCTCGACTCGACCGATCCCGCTCAGGTGCGTGCGATCGAGAAGCAAATCGACTTGGCAAAGACGATTTTCATCGTTTCGAGCAAATCCGGAAGCACGCTCGAACCGAATATTTTCAAACAATATTTTTTCGAGCGCGTGAAGCAGAACGTTGGCGCCGCCGAGGCCGGCAAGCATTTCATCGCGATTACCGATCCTGGCTCAAAAATGGAGCAGGTCGCAAAGGCCGATGGTTTCCGGCATATTTTCTACGGCGTGCCCAGCATCGGAGGCCGCTATTCCGCGCTTTCCAATTTCGGCTTGATCCCGGGCGCGATTGAGGGCTTGGACATAGGAAAACTGCTTGACCGTGCCGAGGGAATGGCACACGCCTGCGCCTCAAGCGTGCCTTCCGACCAAAATCCGGGAGTTGTGCTTGGAGCAATTCTCGGCACACTACAAAAGGCGGGACGAGATAAAGTGACGATTTTTGCCTCGCCGGGGATTAGCGACCTTGGTGCGTGGCTCGAGCAGTTGCTGGCGGAATCGACAGGGAAGCAGGGCAAGGGGCTGATCCCGGTGGATCGCGAGTCCATCGGCGCTCCGAGCGTCTATGGAAATGACCGCGTCTTCGTTTATCTGCGCCACGAAGCGAAACCGGACGCGAAGCAGGATGCCGCGGTAGCGGCTCTTGAAAAAGCCGGCCAGCCTTTGGTTCGCATACTTGTCCCGGATGTCTACGATGTTGCCGGCGAATTCTTCCGCTGGGAGATTGCGACGGCAGTGGCTGGATCCATCATCGGCATCAACGCGTTCAATCAGCCGGACGTCGAGGCAAGCAAGGTCGAAACGCGCAAGCTCACCTCTGAATACGAACAGAAAGGCTCGTTGCCACCCGAATCGCCGATCGCGGCAGACGGTGGCATTCTGCTCTACACAGACCCGAGAAATGCGGCAGCGCTGAAGCAAGCCGTCGGCAAAGACACCACTCTCGCTGCCTATTTGCGGGCGCATATGAATCAGCTGAAAGCGGGCGATTACTTCGCGCTGCTCGCTTACATCCAGATGAAAGAGGCTCACGAAAATCAGCTGCAGGCGATCCGGCATGCTGTCCGAGACAAAAAGCGCGTTGCGACCTGTCTCGGCTTCGGGCCGCGCTTCCTGCACTCGACCGGCCAGGCCTACAAAGGCGGACCGAATTCCGGCGTTTTCCTGCAAGTTACGTGCGATGACGCAGCGGATATTGCCGTCCCACAGCAAAAGTATACGTTCGGCGTTGTAAAGGCTGCTCAGGCGCGCGGCGACTTCCAAGTGCTGGCGGAGCGCGGCCGGCGCGCATTGCGGGTGCATCTTGGCACAGATCTGGCGGCTGGCCTCACGCAGCTTCAAAGAGCAATCGCAGAGGCCTTGTCGTAGCGAAACTCATTTCAGCAAAGGGCTGCGGCACACTTACATAATCGAACGGGGGAATCCTTGGCAACAGACGCGGACGTCTCTCCATATCAGACGGGCGTAACGCGTGCGGCGCTCGGCGAACCTGCCGGCCCATGCGCGATGGTGATCTTTGGCGCGGGCGGTGACCTTACCAAACGAAAGCTTATCCCCGCGATCTACAATCTCGCGAAAGAGCGGCTGCTGCCGGACCATTTCGCGATCGTCGGCGTCTCGCTCGAGAAATATTCGACCGAGGATTTCCGCAAGCGCCTTTCCGATGAAGTTAAGGAGTACGCCTCGGCCGAAGTTGATGAGCACGCGTGGGATTGGTTCACGCAACGTATCTACTACGTTTCGGGTGACTTTAAGGACCCACAGCTCTATCAGCAGCTGAAAGACCTGCTTGCACAAGTAGATAAAGATCAAGGGACGCAAGGCAATGCGCTTTTCTACCTGGCAACGAGCCCGGAGTTTTTTCCAATCGTTGCTAAGCAGCTTGGCGCCGGCGGGCTGACGAAGGAAGGCGACCGCAACTGGCGGCGCGTGGTGATCGAAAAGCCGTTCGGGCATGACCTCGCTTCCGCGATCGCATTGAACCGCGCGTTGTGCGAAGTGCTCGATGAGCGCCAGATTTTCCGCATCGACCACTATCTCGGCAAGGAAACCGTTCAGAATATTTTGGCTTTCCGGTTTGCCAATGGCATCTTCGAGCCCGTGTGGAATCGCCGCTACGTGGACCACGTTCAGGTAACCGTGGCGGAGCAGCTTGGCGTAGAAATGCGCGGCGGTTATTACGAAAAGGCCGGCGCGTTGCGAGACATGGTACCGAATCACATTTTCCAGCTGATTACGCTCTGCGCTATGGAACCGCCGATTTCGTTTGACGCCGAGGCGGTGCACGACGAGCAGACGAAGATTCTCCGCGCGTTTCAGCCGCTGACCCCGGAAAAGGTGCTTGATCACGCCGTGCGCGGCCAGTACGACGACGGCGCAATCGAAGGAACGACCGTGCCGGCCTACCGCGCCGAACCGCACGTTGACCCGCATTCAAACACGCCTACGTTTGTTGCGATGGCGCTGCAAATCGACAACTGGCGCTGGGCGGGCGTTCCTTTTTACTTGCGCACGGGCAAGCGGCTGGCAAAGCGCATGTCCCAGATTGTGGTCCGGTTCCGGCGGCCGCCCCTTGTGCTGTTCCGTAAGACGTCAATTGAAAATATCAATCCGAACGAATTGGTGATCAACATCCAGCCGGACGAAGGGATTTCTCTTAGTTTCGAAGCGAAGGTTCCTGGCCCGGTCGTCCGCCTCGGCGCCGTCGATATGGATTTTCAATACTCGGATTATTTCGGCTCTCCACCGTCTACTGGTTACGAAACGCTGCTTTACGACTGCATGACCGGCGATCCGACGCTATTCCAGCGCGCGGATATGGTCGAGGCGGCATGGGCCGTGGTACAGCCCATCCTCGATGTCTGGGCGGCGCTTCCGCCGCGCGATTTTCCCAACTACGCATCGGGATCGTGGGGGCCGGCGCAGGCGTTTGAACTTTTGCGGCGCGAGGGCAGGGAATGGCGCGCGCATATGCCGCATCCGGGCTCCTGCAAAGCGATGCCGATGCGCCGATCCGCGGATTAGGCGGCACTTCAGAAGCGGCCTATCTTGTTGCGCCTCCTAACCCTTGCAAACTTCTCTGAGGGCCCATACAGCCTTTTCGGTGTTGTCACATCCAATTAATATCCCGTTTTTTGCCCTCAGGTTAGGCTTGCCGGGGGTATGCTGAAGCTACGAGCTCCGCGGGAATCCATTAAAGAGAGAAAGGTGAACGGCAACAGCAATGTCTGAGTTCGTTTGCAGAGTGGGTGACGCCTCCGGCCGGGTCTTCAAGCACACCGAGACAGCTCAATCGAAGGACGAGGTGCGGCAGAAGCTTGCCGACCAAGGCCTATACGTCTTTTCCGTCAGCAGCCACGTCGATCTGCTGAAGCAACTCACTCGCGCAAGAGGCGCCATACGCGCCGAAGATTTCCTGGTCTTCAATCAACAGTTCAACACGCTCGTTAGAGCGGGCCTCCCGATTCTCAAGGCGCTCGATCTTCTGGCTGAGCGCGCCGCCGCCCCTAAGCTACGCCCGATTCTCGTGGATGTGCGCGATCGCGTCCGCAACGGCGCGTTGCTCTCCGAAGCGCTCGCTGCGCAGGGGTCGTTTCCCCCGGTCTACATCACTGTAATCTCCGCCGGCGAACGAAGCGGCGACCTTTCGGGCGTGCTCGACCGCTACATCGCGTATCTGCGCACCAGCACCAGCTTCCGCAGCAAGCTCATCACGACGATGATTTACCCCATCGTATTGATCTGCTTTGCCTGCGCGGTCGTCACCTACTTCATAGTGTACGCGCTGCCTCAATTCGCCGATCTTTACAAGCAATTGGATATCGCGCTCCCGTGGGCCACGCGCACGTTGCTGGCCATTGCAGAGCCGCTGCGAAGCTACTTCCTGGTATTCTTGATTGTGGCCGCGATAGCCGCCGCCGCGCTTTTTGTCTGGACACGTTCCGAACGCGGCGCGCTTTCCATTGACCGCCTGAAGCCAAGAATCCCCGTAATGGGCGATATTTGGCTAAAGGCCCAGATCGCTCAATTCGTTCGCACTCTCTCGACGCTGCTTGGCGGCGGCGCGCCCTTGGTTCCGGCGCTGCACACCGCAGCCGAGGCAATCAGCAACCGGCTCTTTTCGACTTCGATCGTTCAATCTGCCGACCGAGTGAAGGAGGGCCGTTCGCTGCACGCGAGTCTCGCGGAAACAGGCCTCATGCCGGGGCTGGCGCTCGAAATGATTGAAGTCGGCGAAGCTTCCGGCGCGCTTACGCCGATGCTTTCGAGCCTCGCGGAGTTCTACGAGGAGGAAGTAGGCAACCGTCTGCAGCGCGCGCTTTCCTACATTCCCATCCTGATTTTGGTGGTCATGGCCGTCGTGGTAGGCTTCATAGTGATTTCGATTTATCTTCCGATGTTTTCGCTACAGATCGGAAGCGGAGGCGCTTAGTTGGCGACGTCGACAACAAATAATCCTTCTCTTCAACAAGAAGACGCGGCCGAACGCGAACAGGCTCGCAAGCTGGCCGAGCGCTATCGCTGTCCGTTCGTCGACCTGCACGATCAGCGCATCGATCCGGAGCTTTTCCGCAGCATCCCGGCGGAGATGATGTTCCGTTATAACTTCGTCCCGCTGGAAGAGCATGACTCCACGCTGACGGTTGCCTTGGCCGATCCGAGCAAGCTGCAATTGCGCGATGAACTCGCGCACCTGCTCGGCAAACGTTTGCAGATTCGCGTGGCCACGCCTTCGCAGATCGGCGACTTGCTCAAGCGCACGGAACAATCACAGCGCGTTCTCGATCAAGCGACCGAAGGATTCACGCTGCAAGTAGTCGGCGAAGAAGAAGAGAGCGACGAAAATATCTCGATGGAGAAGCTGACGGCCGAAACAGGCGTCAGCCCCGTCGTGCGCCTTGTGGACACCGTCATCTTCACGGCTCTCGAGCGGCGCGCAAGCGACATTCACGTCGAAACGCGCAACTCGGAAGTCGCCGTGAAGTATCGCATCGACGGCGTCTTGCAATACGCAATGAAGCCGCTCGACAAAGACTGGCACGCGACGATTCTTTCACGCATCAAGGTTATGGCAGAGCTCGATATTGCGGAGCGCCGCGTTCCGCAGGACGGCCGCTTTCGCGTGCGTTATAAAGGCCGCTTCATCGATTTCCGCGTTTCGATCATGCCGTCTGTCTACGGCGAAGACGCCGTGCTGCGCGTCCTGGACAAGGAGACGCTGAGCGAGAAATTCCGGAATTTGACGCTTGATGTCGTTGGCTTCGATCCAGACGACCTCGTGCGCTTCCGCCGTTACATTCACGAGCCTTATGGCATGGTGCTTGTAACCGGACCTACCGGTTCAGGTAAAACGACCACGCTTTACGCCGCGATCAACGAAATTAAGAATGACGAAGACAAGATCATCACCATCGAAGACCCCGTCGAATATCAGGTGCGCGGCATCACGCAGATTCCCGTGAATGAGAAAAAGGGCCTCACGTTTGCGCGCGGCCTTCGCTCCATCCTGCGGCACGATCCGGACAAGATCATGGTCGGCGAAATTCGCGATCAGGAGACCGCACAGATCGCGATCAATTCCGCTCTCACGGGCCACTTGGTTTTTACTACCGTTCACGCGAACAACGTGACCGATGTGATCGGCCGTTTCATCAACATGGGCGTGGAGCCCTACAATTTCGTTTCGGCGCTGAATTGCATCTTGGCGCAGCGGCTCGTTCGCGTGATTTGCGAAAACTGCAAGAAGCGCGTCACGTATTCGCCCGAAACGCTGCGCGAATCCGCTCTCGATCCGGCGGTCTGGGGCGACGTGCCGTTTTACGAAGGCGCCGGCTGCCTGGAGTGCTCGGGCAGCGGCTTCCGCGGACGTTCCGCGATCACCGAACTCCTCGACTTATCCGATCACATTCGCGAAATGATTATCGACCGCCGGCCTACGTCTGAGATCAAACGGGCGGCGCGCGAGGAGGGGATGACGTTCTTGCGCGACTCCGGCCTGAAGAAAATCCGCGACGGCGTAACCACGCTGCGCGAAATCAACAAGGTGACTTTCCTTGAGTAGCATCACCGCCGCGCCACGTGCCGTTCAAAAAAGCGTCCCCCGTAGCGGAGTTTCGCGCTGGCTGCACGTAATGCCGCATCCCGAGCCTGTGATCGAAATCGCCGCCGGTCACGTTGCGGCGGCACGCTGGGATGGGTCTCGTCTGCAATCATACGCAGTTGAGCCGCTTGCGGCGGGCGCGCTGATGCCATCTCCCGTGGAGACAAACGTCACTCAGCCGGACGGCGTGCGCCAGGCGCTGCGGCGCGTTTTGTCGCGTGTGGGAGATATCTCGGGACCTGTTGCGCTGCTCTTGCCGGATCCCGTGGTTCGCGTATTTATTTTGCCGTTTGAGGATTTGCCGCGACGTGCCGAGGATGCTTTGCCCCTATTGCGATGGCGGCTGAAAAAGAGCGTGCCATTTGACGTCGAGGAAACCGCGGTTTCGTGGTCCCGGCAAACGGCGCGGCATGGAGCCCTCGAAGTGGTCGCGGCGGTCGCGCGGCAAGGAATCGTGCGCGAGTACGAGGGCCTTTTAGAAGCGTTTGATGCGCAGCCCGTGGTTGTGTTGAGTTCGACGCTGGCCACGCTGCCCCTGGTATCTGAAAATGGATCGACTCTGCTTCTACGGATCAGCGGGCGCACGCTGACTACCGCAATTGTGCGCGGTGCGACCCTGTGTCTCTATCGCTCGACGGAAGCGCCTCTGCCTGCCGCGCAACTGGACCCGAAATGGGTACTTGAGGAAGTATTTCCGGCCGGCGCCTATTATCAGGATACGTGGGGAGAATCGATCGATCGCGTGCTGCTGGCGGGATTTCAGGAACGCCAGGATCTTTTCGCCGCGGCCATCGAAAACGAGTTGAACATGCCTGCGCGTTCGCTCTCAGCGAGTGAAGTGCCAACATCGCTCCATCGCAGCGCGCAGGATTTGATGCAACACGGCCTCGACCCGCTCGTCGGCTGGATGGCCAACGCCGGAGCGTAAGCATGGGCAGCATTACGAGAAAAACGGAATGAAACTTCGGCTTAACATTGCAACGGCGCCGCAGCGGAACAATCGCCCATTTATAGCGGGGATAACGCTGTTGGGACTCGTGGCCCTGATCGCGCTTGTCGTTTTGTCCCACGAGACTTTCGTTACGTGGCATTCGAACGTCGAGCTCCGTACCGACACCGCGCGGCTTGAGCAACAGATACAGACTCTCCAGGCGCAGCAGCAGGATCTCAAAGCCTATTTTGCGAGAAAAGATGTGCAGCAGATCAGCGACCGCGCGGATTTTCTGAACTCCCTGATCGCCGAGCGCAGCTTTCCGTGGACGAAAATCTTCATGGATCTGGAGCACACTCTGCCGCCGGGCGTCCGTGTCGTGAGCATTTCGCCCAAGCTCGTCAATGGGCACGCTGAGGTTTCGATGGAAGTCGGCGCATCGAGCGACGAGAGCAAGCTGCGATTCATTGAAGCAATCGAAAATTCAAAGAATTTTTCCGATGTGACGGTCCAAAATGAAAAGCCCGTGCCGCAACAGCAATCGGGTGGTTCCGATCGAATTGTCGTTACACTCAATTTTTCGTACGCGACGAATACATGACGATGAATAAAAAATGGGCGCCGTGGAAGGCCGGCACGGTCACGGTCGTTGGCCTGATCGTGCTCGCCGATATCTTCTTCGGTGTCGCCCTATGGCAGGCCGGCCGCGAGGGCCCGGCGGAGATGGCTCTCAGACGAGCGCAGTTGGCTCACACGGCGCAGGAGCTGCAGGCGGACGTGGAGCGAGGCCAGAGAATCAAGGCTTCGATGCCGCAAGTCGGAAAGGACTGCGACGATTTTTATAAGAGCGCATTTCTCGATTCGCGAACGGTCTATTCAACCGTGGATTCCGACATGACGGAGCTTGCCTCGAAGGCGGGTGTCAAGACGAACGGGCTCGCTTTTAAGGCGAAACCCGTGCCGAACCGCAGCGCATCGGAGTTGGACATCAGCATGTCCGTGAATGGCGACTATGCTTCGCTGCTGAAATTCGTAAATGGGATCGAGCGTTCTAAGAATTTCTATTTCTTGAACCAGCTCGAGCTGGGCGAGGCAGCGGCCAACGGCGTCCGTTTGCAACTTGTGCTGCATACCTATTTCAGGACTTAAGGAATGTCGGAGCGAAAGAAAATTCAGCTCCTGATTGCCTTGCTCGCGATTGCGGGCGGCTTATATTTGTACGAGCGCACTTCCAATCCGTCTGTTACGACCGGTGTCTTGGCGGATAGGGGCTTTACGCCCCTCAACGTGCAGGAGCCCGCGCTTCAGTTGGACCGCTTACGCAGGGCGCAGAGTGACCAGTACACCGGCACGCAGCGCAACATCTTTGTCGCCGCACCACCTTCGCCGCTGCCGGGGACTGTAACCCACATAGAGGCTCCGCCGCCTTTTGTCGGTCCGCAACTGCCTCCCCCTCCGCCCCCGCTGCAGGTTCCTGTGGAATTCTATGGAATTGAGTCTTCCGGCGGAAGGGAGGTGGCGCTTCTTAAAAATGGCGACGAGCCGCCCATCATTGTGGCGGAAGGCGACACATTCATGAATCGCTTCCGCCTGCTACGGATTGGCAACCAGTCCGCGGAAGTTGAAGAGATTTCCTCGGGACGACACGCAACGTTGCCTCTCGTGCCGCCCGTCGATCAGGCGCCCGGATCGATTAATTGAGGTTTTCGTTTGAATTTCCCACAAAATTCGAAGCGACTGGCGCGACCGGCGACGCCGGTCGAAGTCCTCGCACGACGACGCAAGCGCGGCGAGTCCGGATACGCCTACATCATGGCGCTCTTCATGGTGTTGACCGTAATCATCGGTTCGCAAGTAGTGCTGCGAAATATGGTCACGGTGAGCCGAAGTCAGCGTGAAGCGGAAATGATCTGGCGCGGCAATCAGTATGCTCGCGCGATCAAGATGTATTACCGCAAGACCGGCCATTTTCCCCAATCGCAGGACGACCTGCTAACCGGCGTGCCCGATATGCACTTTCTGCGTTCCGAAGTGATGAAAGATCCGATGAACGGACAGGACGGCGCGTGGCGATTCATCTATACCAACGCATCGTACGCGATCATCGGCAGCGTGAAGTACGGTTCACTGCAACAGATGGCGCTGATGGATATGAATGGCGGGCAGATGCCGGCCGCGCAACAGTCAAACGGCGGTTCGAACGGCCAAATGGGCCTAGAGACCTCGACAGCGCCGGCTACGACGACTAACTCCAATTCCACAAACGGCGGTTTCTCGCTGCCCTCGATGGGCGCGAGTTCGCCTGCTGGAAGAGGCGGACCAACGGCGCTGGGTCCGTTAGGACAGCCTGTGACGGGACCAACGGCCGTTGGGCCTGAGCCGACTGGGCCTGTGAGTGGTCCCGTTTTCGGCGGACAACTGATCGGCGTGGGCAGCACCGTTGACAAGACCTCGGTGCGTGTTTACAAGGGCGGGACAAAATACAACGAATGGGAATTTATCTGGAACCCGATCGAAGAGCAGGCAAGAGCGATTCAGCAAGGCCTTGGCGGCGCGGCCGTGGCACCCGGCGCTGGCGGCATTCCCGGACTAGGTCTGCCAATTGCACCGATCGGCGGAAGTACTCCCGTCACTACCACGCCTGGCGGCCCTTCGAATCCAACGTCCGGCAGCCCGAACGGAAATCCGAATACTCCGGGCGACGCGAATGCGCCGGCCGGTTCGAATAACAACCCGGCTACTCCTAGTCAGTAAAAATCTTCGCGCAATCAATAATCATTCGAACAGGGACTAGTTCTTCGCCGTGCCTTTGGCGAGGCTCGCCGTGACGCGGGAGACGTATTTCTGCGTTTCGGGGAAGGGAGGAATTCCGGCGTAGCGGTCGACTACATCGGGGCCGGCATTGTACGCGGCCAACGCGAGCTTGAGATTACCGCGATAGCGTTCGAGCAAGTCTTTCAAGTAGCGCGCGCCGGCTTCTATATTTTGTTTCGGATCGAAGATGTTGGCGACTGAGTAGCGCGCGGCTGTTTCGGGTAATAGTTGCATTAAGCCTTCGGCGTTCCTGGGCGAGACGGCGCGCGGATTGAAGTTCGATTCTTGAGCGATGACCTTGCGTATCAGATTTTCGTCGAGGCCAGTCTTAGCGGCAGCAGCATGGATCAGGTCAGCGTACGGCTCCGTCGATGCGGGAGCCGGACTGGGCAATGCCTGGAATCGCTCCTCTGGTTCTACGGCGATGAGGTCACCGGCGGCGATTTCGGCGGAGCCGCCGTTGAAATTCAGGATCACGCGGCCGTTGGATTCCTGATAGCCCGTGATGTGGATTTTGGCGCCGGAGCGGAGGACGGCGTAGTCGGCACGCATCGGCGGGGCGAGCAGGGTAGCGACGGCAATCAGGATGAGGCTCGTCGCGGCTAGCGGAATTCTCGATGCAAATCCCCCAGGCAGGAGCCTGGGGGCTGGGGTGCGGGGGGCATCGAAGGCAACGGCCAAGCCGCAAAGGTCACGAAGAGGCGCGCGGTCCGGATGTGTCCGTTTCATCGGCCGCTTCCGTTCAGTACGTATTTGCGGATGGCATGGGCGACGCCGTGCTCGTCGTTTGAGAGTGTTATTTGGCACCCTAAAGAGTGCAATTCTGGCACGCAATTGCCCATTGCCACCGGTAAACCGGCGAATTCGAGCATCTCGCGGTCGTTCCAGTTATCGCCCAGCGCCATGACCTCTTCGCGGGCGATTCCTTGATGCGTGGCCCACGCTTCGAGCGCTGATCCCTTATTTACTCCGCGGCGAAGAACGTCAAGCATCGAGAGGTTGCGATGGGCGTAGACAGTTTGGGCCAGAGTGTATTCGTTCGCGTGGGGCAGGTTTTCGAGTATTTTCATCGCTCGGGCGATACGGTCGCATTCGCCGAGGAACATGACTTCAAGGGGATCCTCGTCGAGGCAATCGCTGAGCGGGGCGACTTCGGCGACGAATTCGCGGTGCCGGCTCAGATAAGGGCCGATGTAGGCCCCGTTCCAATCGATTTTTTCGAAGATGACCTGGCGTTCGCGCGGGCGGTCGAAGATCACACCGGCGCAGGCTCGAAATTCTTCGGTGGCATCGAGCACGCGGCGCGCGATGTGCGCGGGAAGGAGATGGCGCTGGAGAGTGATGCCGTCTTTGGATTTGACGAGGGCGCCGTTGGTCGCGATCACGTTGAAGTCGCAAGGCAAGGCGTCCACAGTCCAGCGGGCGGAGTGAAAGCGGCGACCAGTGACGATCATGATTTGGATTCCCGCGGCCGCGGCCTCAGCGACGGCGGCGACGTTTTCGGCTGAGAGCCGAGACTGGCTGTCCAGGAGGGTGCCGTCAATGTCCGTGGCGATGAGCTTCACCGGAGCGGAAGGATTGGCCGGTGTAGCGAGATTCGTGATGGAGGAGGCGGTTGGCATTTCGTTTCGGCTGGAGACCCAATTTTACTATCGATTAGAAATTGATCGCCCTTTTATTTTCAGCGCGTTACGGCGATTTCTAATCGCGGCAGCATCGATTAGAAAGGCTTGATTGGTGATTTGTGATTGTCCATTGGCGCTCATGAGCAGTGCGCTAGAAAAATTGCCTTTTTGTCGATTAGAAACGGCGATCGCGTTGCAGCTAAGGGACTTAAGGCGGATTCTAATCGGCAGACTGTCGATTATAAATTCGGGCTGGCGTCGATTAGTGGACCCGGGTTTTCTTGGCAGCTGACGATCTGAGCAGCAGTTCATTTGCACACATATTTTATCAGAGGGCACAACTTGACAGGTGTGCATGACAGCGCGCAAACCTTTCTGGCGGAGGGATTTAACGGATTCGGCGCGCTTGGCAGGGCGGGCGGTTTTTGCAACGCCCACCGGACCGCGGCCGCGAAATTCGCGGGCGATGGCTGATGGGATAAAGGCGTCGGCTCCTTCGAGCGAGTAGACTTGGGTGCTTTTGCGTAAGACCTAAGGCTCGGAGGGAAGGAGCCGAGCGATGATGATTATAGGATGTGATTTTCACACGCGCCAGCAGCAGGTTGCGATGCTGGACACGGCGACTGGCGAGATGGTGGAGCGGCAGTTGCAGCACGAGAACGGCGAGGCGCGAAGTTTCTACGAGCGGTTAGCCAAGCCGGTTCGGGTGGGGATCGAAGCGACCGGATATACACGCTGGTTCGAGCGGATGCTGGCCGAGTTGGGGCACGAATTGTGGGTGGGAGATGCAGCCAAGATTCGTGCGGCGGTGGTGCGCAAGCAGAAGAACGATCGGCGGGACGCGGCGCATATTTTGCGTTTGCTGCTCGAGGATCGATTTCCGAGGATCTGGGTGCCGACGGCGGCCGAGCGGGATTTGCGGCAGTTGGTGTTGCATCGGGTAAAGCTGGTGCAGATGAGGACGAAGGTGGTGAACCAACTGCACGCGTTGGCGATGGGACAGGGGATGTGCCGCAAGAACCGGTTGTGGAGCAAGGTGGGTTTGGTGGAGATGCAAAAGCTGCCACTGGACCTGTGGGCGGCGCGGCGGCGGAAAGAACTGATCGAGTTATTCGAACAGTTGCAGAAGCCGATCGCGGAATTGGATGCGGCGGTGAAACAACAGGCGGAGGCTCACGCGGCAGCGGCTCGGCTGATGACGCATCCGGGAGTGGGACCATTAACCTCGCTGGCATTCGTGCTGACTCTGGGGCCGGTGGATCGTTTTGCGCGGAGCCGGGAAGTGAGCGGGTATCTGGGGCTGGATCCGAGCGAGGGATCGACCGGAGATCGACGGCGGATCGGCGCGATCAGCAAGCAGGGGA
>DATEME010000317.1:0-3337 GCA_035275865.1 Candidatus Acidiferrales bacterium
GCTTGGCCGGTTTCGGCAAGCGTTACGCGAAAATCCTCGGAGCTCAGCAGCGCATCGAGCCCTTCCCGGATTTCCACTTCGTCATCGACTACGAGAATCGTGCCTCTAGGCATGAACCGCTTTCCTGGCCGCGGGGAATTCCAGCCGGAAGGATGTGCCCTTGCCGGGCGTGGATTTCACGTCGACTTTTCCTGCATGTTCTTTGATGATGCCATAGCTTACGGAGAGGCCTAGTCCCGTGCCCCTGCCTGTCGGCTTGGTGGTGAAGAAGGGATCGAAAATCTTATGCAGGTGTTCGGGCGGGATTCCCGCGCCGTTGTCGGTCAATTCAACTTCCACCGAACCGTTGTGCGCCATCGTCCGCACTTCCAGCATGCCTCCGCCGGGCATCGCGTCCCGCGCATTCATCAGCAGGTTAAGGAACACCTGTTGAAGCCTGGTCGTTGAGCCCAGCACCAGCGGCAATTCGTTCTTGTAATTCTTGATCACAGTCACCTGCGCCGTCTTAAATGGATGCTGTACGAGGGTCAAAGTCTCTTCCAGGATGTCGTTCAGATCCACTTCGGCCAGCTCGGCGCCGCCCGTGCGCGAGAAATTCAGCAGATTGTTGACGATTTCGCTCGCGCGGAACGTCTGTTTCACGATGCGGTCGATCGTCTTTTGCCGCGGATCGTCCGGCGGAATCTGCTTTGCGAGCATCTGGATGTAATTCGAAATCACGGCGAGCGGCGTATTCACTTCATGGGCCACGCCGGCGGCCAGCAAGCCCAGTGACGTCAGCTTCTCGTTTTGCACGAGTTGCTCTTCCAGAGAGACGCGCTGCGTTATATCGTCAAGCAGCACCAGCCGTCCCAGCCGCGCGCCCGTCTTCCCCAGCAGCGGCGCGATCGATGCATTCACCACCACGTGCTGCCCCCTCTTGGTGCTCACGTGGAATTTGTAAATACCGGAGACGTGCTCGCTCTCGGCATGAGTCGCAATCTCCTCGGCCAGACCCTGCGGCAGGACCTCGCCGATCTTGTGTCCGAAAGCTTCTGAGCGTGAAATGCCGAGCAATTCCTCAAGTTGAGGATTCCAGGATTCGATGCGGTCTTCGAGGTCGGCCGTAAGTACGCCGATCTTCAGAGACTCGACGATATTTTCGCTGAAGTCCTTCAAGCGCTCCACCTGCAGCGCCTTTTGCTCGAGCGACTGATACAACCGGGCGTTTTCGACGGCAATCGCTACGTATCCAGCGATCGTCGAGAGCAGCTCGAGATCTTCTGTGGATAAGTAATCGCCGTCCACAGTCTTGCCGAGCCCGAGAACAGCTACGGTGCGGTCGCGCAGGCGGCACGCGATGAAATAGTTGAGGTCGAGCTGTTCGATCGTATTCCGGACGGAATACGGGGCGCTCAGATCGGTGCGTGCAGATTCAAAAAACAGGCAATTTCTGTCCTTCGCAGCCGCCAGAAAGCTCAAGTCCAGGTCGCCTTCGGGCCGTATGCCCATCGAGCGCGCGAGCGTGAACCCCGCGGGCGCTGACTGATCCTCCAGAAAGATTGCCACGCGGTCCACTAGAAGAGTCTGCGAAATGCGATCCAGCGCCGAGCCCAGCAGCGTCTGCAAATGAACCTGGCTCGTCAGCGCGCGGCCAAACTCAATCAATGTCCGCCGGTAATCCAGCCGGTCGCGATAGAAAAAGTGGTCGAGCCGCCCTTGCACCCAATCGCGCAACGGCGCGAACAAAAACGCGGCTACCACGATCGCGATTACCGCGCCGGCTGAGCCGGAGGGGAGCGCCGCGTGCGAAAGTTCGCCAATCAGCGCAATCGCCGCAAAATAAATTGCGCCCACGCCCGCCATCGCGAACGTGTACGCGAGCCCGCGCTTGAAGATGATGTCTACATCCATCAGGCGGTAACGCACGATTGCATAGCCAAAGGTAAGCGGAATCAGCGCCAGCGAAAATACGGAAAGCCCCAGCCAATGCGGCAGGACCGCGTTTTCGAAACGCGGGATGATGTAAAAACCGAAAAACGGAACGATACCGGCAAACGTTCCGGCCGTGACCCACTTCAGTTGCTGCCGCAAAATTCCGCTTGGCGCCCGGAAATAGCTCACAAAGAAAATGGCTGCCGCGATCAGGAAGCAGGCGCCCATATAGAAGAGTTCGATCGTGTCGAGCGTCTCGCTGTTCGCCACCGTTCGGAGAAAGCCGAGAGATGCCGCGTCCGAAACGGCGATGTGCATCGCAAGCAGCACCGCCACAAATCCGTACACCACCGCCAGCTTGGCCCACAACTTCCTGCGGCGCTCGGGAAACACCAGCGCAAAATGCACGAGCAAGGCGGGCTGAAGCAATCCGGCGGCGACGTTGCCCCAGTAAATCGTCTGGTCAAATGAATTCCACTTCCCGGTGAAATGAAACGTGTAAAGAACGAACGACACCAGGCAGAAAACGTAAAAATGCACGGCCCGCGGCGCATTCCACCGCCGCGCAAAAATGAATAGTCCGATGAAGAGGTAAAGCAGGCCGGTCACGCGCAGGTAGTTCTCAGTCGAAGAAACCGGCGCAGGTACCGTGATCAGCGGAAGCGAAATCGTCTCGCCATTGTGAGTGATCTGGTAGCGCAGTTCTGACCATGTCCCTGCCTGCCACAAGGCCCTTGTGACGTCCGTCGCACGGCGAATTGGCCTACCTTGAATGGAAAGAACGCCGTCGCCTTTTTTGATCCCTGCCGCATCCGCAGGCGAGCCGGCCGCGATCGCCTTTGCCGCAATCCCGTGAGCCGTATCAATCCACGTGGCACCGTCGCTTGGAGGCACAAAGCGGTAACGTTGTTGGAGGTTGAGCGCGGCAAAGACCACCGCCGCCAGCGTCAGTAACGCTAGCGAGACGGCTCCCAGCCGGAGGCGGAGGTTATTTTTCATGCTGTGGTCACACTACCCACCCACGAGTGCTTGACGGAATCCTAGCACGTGGCCTTCCAGCAAGCCATAGGCCAACACGCAACACTAACCTTATTGTATTCAGCGGCTTAGCAACACTTCGCCGAGCCTATAAAGACGCTCGATTCCGTTTCTGGTATGCGATCCCTATTTTGGTATGGGGCCAAAAGGCGGAGAAAATCAGAATTGGAAGCTGAGACCGCCTCGGAAGTAGCGATATGCCGGGACCAGCAGAACGTACCGGCCACGCGCCGTGACAGCCGTAGAACCTTGGGAGAGGATGTTCCCCATATCGGCCTGTACCACCATGTGTCCGGGGAACACGCCTGGCAAAGGTTGCCGCAGCCCGACCGTCAGGTAAGGATCGACCCCATACATTGCCTCGCCGTAGGAATCCTGCTGCGAG
>DATEME010000318.1:0-2052 GCA_035275865.1 Candidatus Acidiferrales bacterium
GTGCCGAAATGCGCGTGGAACCAGTCGCCGCCATAGGGCGCGGCGGTGACGAGGCCGACCGGCTCGTAATCCTGGCGATAAACTTGATCGCTCTTGCCGTCCTTCCACGGCGTCATCCCGATCGCCCGCGGCCAAGTGTAGGTGTAGCCCTTGCCCTTGATGCAGACCAGGACCGCCGAGGACAGGTGCGCGTGGGCCTTGGAATAACGGCCGGTAACGTGCTCACCGACGAATCCGTAGAACACGTTGCCTGCCATATTCGGTTCCATCCGCGTGTATCCAGGCGAGCGGCGGTTATCCAGATAAAGCTCGGCGTTGAAAACGTCGGGGATAAGGTTGGTCTTGCGCATCGCGAGTCCGCGTAGCGGATCCGGCATGATGTCGTCCTTGGGCTTGAAATAGCTGTCGCTGCCGTCGTAGCGGGACGGAAAAGTGATTGGACAGTTGAAAATCCAGTCGCTGTCACGGAACAGATTCATGACGTTCGGCGCCGTCGATGCCACGAGGATGAGCGCAGGACTCGAAGCGGCGTTCACGATGCGGTGCCAGGTGTTAAGGGGAATTGAGAACATGGAGCCGCGCTGCCACTCGAAACTGTGCGGTCTCTTCTGATCGTCGGTCCAGATCTCAGTCGTGCCACGGCCTTCGACAACCACCATGATCTCTTCGTACATATGACGCTCGGGATTGAGCGCGCCGGCGCCCGCAACCTCGACCACGTAGCAACCCCAACGGCCTTCGGTCCCGTAGAGCTGGATGAAGGTTCCGTTGCCGCCCATGCGATTCCAGCGCTTGAGCGGCATGTCCTGCACTCGTCGCACTCCGATGCCGCGATAAATCGGAATCCCCTGCGCCTCCATGTAGTCGTCATACGGCGTATTGGGCCGCTTCCAAGCGCCGTATCCTGCGTTCTTCAACCCTTCCGGCTCGTGCCAGTGGCTGCCGTCGGTTGTGTCATGCATGTTGTTTCTCCGTCAGACGCGGCGTTTACGCAGTCGAGGTGATCGACGCAATGATAACGGCTTGCCGGAGTGTTCGGAAGCCAAGATGCGGCGCGCGGAGCCGTGATTAGGTGGCTTGCGGTCAGTCATCAAACGTCCCCTGCCCCGGACGCGTCCACTGCTTGCGCGGGCGCGTTGGCTCGCGGTGGACGAGGCGCCGCGCGACCACAGCGACCGAAAAGCTGACAGCCAGGAACCGCGCGAGATGGTGCGCCCCGACATAGACGGGGTCGAGATGCATCGCGAGAGCGAGCACCATCATCGTGTCCTGCGCGCCCGGCGCGAAGGCCACAATCACGTCGGCGATGCGAAACGGAAGCAGCGCCACAACAACCAACGCAAACAATGCAGCGACGGTCACCGCTACCGCAAACGAGCCAAAGGCCGCCCCTAGATAGCTCACCAGTATCTTGGGGCTCGTATTTGCGAATCTTGCGCCTGCGACCGAGCCCAGCGTGAGCACGGCGGCGCTGCCGGCCCACCACGGCAGCGAAACATGGATCAAATCCGTCCCGTGAAGGAGTCCAGAGCCGGCCATGGCGCCAAACAGGAGGCCGCCCGGAAATCTTATGTACAGCATGGCGAGCGCCGAAAGGCCCGACGCCGTTAGCAGGATCGCAAGTTCGACGAGCGAGGGTTCTGTTGCGCCCCGCGTTGATACGACCGGCTCCACGGTCGAGCCGAACAGCGCAAGTCCCGCGGGCAGGCCGAGCACGATCAACAGCACGCGCATCACGTGCACGATCGCGATTCCGCGCACATCCGCATCGAACTCGGCTGACAGCGCCATCACTTGTGCCATCGAGCCCGGGCTCGCACCGAGCAATGCCGACAAGCGGTCCCAACCGTGTGCCAAGCGCAGGTAAAGGGCGGTGGCGGTCATCATGCAGATCGCCGCGACGACGAGCAGCGCGACGCTCAGCGGCCAGCTCGCAATCCCCTTGAGCGTGTCTGGTGTGACCACCGCCCCCAGCAGAATACCGACCAGCACGAAGCACAAGCGCGCGAGAGACAGCGGTACCTTCACGGCACAGCCCGCGAGCGCGGCGAT
>DATEME010000319.1:0-2080 GCA_035275865.1 Candidatus Acidiferrales bacterium
TGGCAGGCGCCGCTGGGCCGCGAAGTCGACGATTCGCTTGCGGTGTTGGCTTGTAAAGGGGTCCACGAGGGTCAGCAGTGCGTCGATCCGGCCGCTCTCGATCCTCGCAAAGGCAGGATCAAAGTCGATCAGATCATGCACCCCAATGGAGTGGATCGTCACGCCCAGCTTGGCCGCCGCATCCTGCGCTTCACGAGCGCGGAGCACCATGCCCGTATTGGTATCATTCCAGAGCATGGCCACGTGAGACGTCTTGGGCGCGATCTCCAAGAGGATTTCAAGCCGTTTGGCGCTCAGCTCCGTGGCCAGCAATGAGATGCCGGTCGCGTTTCCGCCAGGACGAGCGAGACTTGGCACAACCCCAGCCCCAACCGGGTCTCCAACGTACACAAAAATGATCGGGATAGTTGTGGTCGCTTTCCGTGCGGCTATGGCAGCGGGCGTGCTGAACGTGATGATTGCATCCACTTTCAAGCTGGCTAGTTCGGCTGCCAGTTCAGTAAGCCGCTCAACCTTTCCCTCCGCCCATCGAGTTTCGAGGATAATGTCGCGGCCTTCGGTGTAGCCGAGTTCGCCCAACCTATCCCGCGTCGCTTTACCGAGGAACGATGTAGGCAGGCCGGGCAGCAAAATGCCAAGGTGTCGTATCTTCCCAATCGGCTGTTGCGCCCGCGCCGCGAGCGGCCACGCGGCCACCGCGCCGCCGAGCAGCGATATGAACTCGCGGCGCCTCACTCGATCACCTCGTCGGCAACCACTTGCAAGGTAAGCGGAACTGTCAGGCCGAGCGTCTTGGCGGTCTTGGGATTGATAGCCAACTCGAACTTGGTTGACTGCACGACCGGAAGATCGGCCGGCTTTTCGCCCTTGAGAATCCTGCCGGCATAGATGCCGGCTTGGCGCATCGCGTCCGTAGTCCGTGTTCCGTAGCTGATCAATCCCCCCGTCGCGACCATGTCACTCCTTGGATAAATCGTGGGCATCGCATGACGCGCCGCAAGCGCGACGATTTGATTCACCTGGCTCAAGAAGAATCCATCGGCAGCGACGCTGAGCGCGTTCACTCGCTGTCGAACGAAGCTCGCGAAAGCCGCATCGATATCGCGGTCGCTGCTCGCCTTCTCGACGTGGAGTTGCTGCCCGAGTGCGCGCGCGGCCGCCTGAACGTCTGTCGTCTCGGAGTCAGCATTTGGATTATTCGGATTGACGAGAAAGCCGATTGCAACCGTGCTTGGCACCAGCTCTTTCAGCAACTCCAGCCGTTTCGCTCCGAGCGCGTTGGACTGGAAGCTTACTCCGGTGACATTGCCGCCGGGTCGGTTGAGGCTGGCAACGAGCCCAAGTTTGACCGGGTCGCTACCATTCGCGAAAATGATGGGAATGGTCGCGGTCGCAGCCTTGGCTGGGGATGCCGACGCTGTGCCGCCGGTCGCAACGATTGCGGCCACTTGGCGGCGCACCAGTTCGGCCGCCAACGCTGGCAATCGGTCGTATTGACCCTCCGCCGAGCGGTATTCGATTGCGACGCTGTTGCCCTCGATATATCCGGCTTCGTGGAGGCCTTGCAAGAAAGGGCTGAGGTCGCGATCATAAATATGCATGCCGCTGAGATACCCGATCACTGGCACCGCCGACTGCTGTGCCCGCGCCGCGAGCGGCCAAGCGGCTGCGCCGCCGAGCAGCGTGATGAACTCGCGGCGCATCATTCGATCACCTCGTCGGCGCGCAGTTGGAATTCGCGGCTGATGGTGAGGCCGAGCGCCTGCGCGGTCTTGAGGTTGATGGCGAGCTCGAACTTGGTCGGCTGCTCGATCGGAAGATCGCCCGCCTTCGCGCCCTTGAGAATCTTGTCGACGTAGCTCGCCGCGCGGCGAAATAGGTCCGGCAGGCTGGGACCGTAAGAGGAAAGTCCGCCCGCCACGACGAACTCGGCCTCCGGATAGACGGCGGGTAGCTTGTTCTTCAATGCCAGCTCGACCACTCGATCACGCTGGCTGAACAACATTCCGTCGGTGAGCGTGACCAGACCATCTGCGTGCCAGTCCGCCATCGCGGCGAAGGCTCCCGGGAGATCGTTCGG
>DATEME010000320.1:0-3473 GCA_035275865.1 Candidatus Acidiferrales bacterium
GGAGAAAGGTGTGTTCACCGATTCAGAACTCCGCGCACAGCTGGCGAAGATGAAAACGCAGACAAAAGACTTGTCTAACGCCCTTCATTCGCTCGAAGACGGCAGAGCCGCTTCCTAAACTGTAGGACTATCCCAGCCCCGACACTCCTCCTCACGCCGAGTTCCTACCTCCCCAGCCCTGAGGCTCCTGCCTCGGGGGTTCACGTCCCGGCGACCCTGCTTCTCCGCTCAAACAACAGCGTATCTCGCCAGCGCCCGTTCATCGCGCCGATCCTCTCGCGCCTCCCAACAACTCGAAATCCGGCTCCCTCATGCAACGCTACACTTGCCGCGTTCTCCGGAAAAATTCCAGCCTGCAGCGTCCAAAATCCGTTCTCCTCTGAGGCCGAAATCAGCGCGCTGAGCAACGCTTTTCCAATTCCGCGCCCTCGGGCTCGCCCCGCCACATAAACACTCACTTCCGCCACGCCGGCATAAACGCATCTCCCGGAAACAGCCGTCAGCGCCGCCCAACCCAGAATCCCGTCCTTTGCCCGGGCCACAAATCGGCAGCTCCGAACATGCCCCGAATCCCAAACCGCCCACTCCGGAGCCGATGTTTCGAACGTCGCATCGCCCGTCGCGATCCCTTCCAGGTAAATTGTCCGCACCTCGGGCCAGTCCTCAGCTTTCATTCCTTCGATTGCGATGTCTTCGGCGCCGGAGTTTGGCAGCATTTGCGAGGTATTTTGAGGAAGGCAAATTTAACGCATTTTAAGGCGCCAAATGCGCCAAAATTGGAATTTTAGGGCTAGTTTAAGGTGCACAATCGCGACAATTTGTCGCGACTTCCTGCGTTAATTGCCGCGAGATGTCCCGACAATACTGACGCGATTTTCGTAATCCTCAATGACAAAAAGTCGCGACAGTATTGCCGCGACTTTTGCAGAGCTACCTTCGCGACTTCCGCTTCGCCGGCTTCGATTTCGCGATCTTCGCCCGGGCCATTTCGGCGCGCTTGGCTTTGGCCCAACCCTTCTTGTTCACCTGGCGGCCGCGCGCGATTGCCAGCGCATCGGGCGGCACATTCTCTGTAACCACCGATCCTGCAGCCACATACGCGCCATTGCCTATTCGCACCGGCGCCACGAGCGCCGAGTCGCTGCCGATGAAAACCTGGTCGCCGATCACCGTCTTGTACTTCGCCACGCCGTCGTAGTTGCAAGTGATTGTGCCGGCGCCGATGTTTGACTTCTTCCCGACCGAAGCGTCGCCTATGTACGTGAGGTGATTGGCCTTAGAACCCTCGCCGACCACCGAGTTTTTCACTTCAACGAAATTTCCCAAATGCACATTCGCTCGCAGATCCGCTCCCGGTCTAAGCCGTGTAAACGGCCCCAAGTTCGTTCCCGACCCGACGCGGCTCGATTCGAACACGCAGTGCGGCAAAATATTCGCCTCGTCATCCACTCGCATGTCCTTCAAAACACAGCCCGTACCGATTCTGCAGCGCGCTCCGATATGCGTATTGCCCAGCAAGTGCACGCCCTGCTCGATCACCGTGTCCACGCCGACCGTAACGTCAGGATCGATCACAACCGTTTCCGGCAGATAAATCGTCGCGCCTGCATCCATGAACTGCGCCGTCTTGCGCGCGCGCAAAATCCGATCGATTTCCGCCAGTTGCGCTCGAGTGTTGCACCCGAAAATTTCCTTCGGATCGGACGCAATCTCCGCCAGCACACGCTCATTCTTCTCCCGCAAAAGGCCAATCGCGTCAGTAAGATACAACTCTTTGTGGGCGTTATCCGGGCGAAGCGCGTTCAGGCACGGCCACAGCTTCGCGAGCGTGAAGCAGTAGAAACTCGAGTTAACTTCGCGAATCAGCTTCTGTTGATCCGTCGCGTTCTTCTCTTCGACGATTGCCTGAACGCGGCCCTCTGAGTCGCGAACAATCCGCCCGTATTCGCGCGGATCGTCCAGCTCAGCCGAAAGGATCGTAGCTGCGGCTTCTCCGCGCCGATGCGTATCCAGCAGATTTGCAAGGGTTTCTTTGCGCACAAGCGGCCCATCGCCTGGGAGCACGATAGCCAATTTGGCGCCGCCGCGAATCGCGCGTCGCGCAACCTGGATAGCGTGCCCCGTCCCGCGCTGCGGCTGCTGAAGGACCGTTTTCGCGCCAAGCTGTTCCGCGACAGCGCCGACCGCCTCGGCCTGATGTCCAATCACTGCAATGATTTGCGCTGGCTTCAAACCGCGGCAAGCGCGGATCACGTGCTCCAGAAGCGGCAATCCGCCGGCGCGATGCAGCACCTTCGCCTGCTCGGAACGCATCCGCGTCCCCTTGCCGGCAGCTAAGATGATCACTACACAGTCACTTGCAGCCATTCGCCTCCCAACGCACTCCCTATTTTTACTCGCACCAGAATTGCGGCAATCTGCGTCAAGCGTCTTGACGCAAATTACGCTTCACAACTCGCAGCAACTGCGTCAGGGGACCTGACGCAAATTGCCACTTAAAATCGCTTAAACTGTCCCTAAAAAGCCAATTTGGGCCGCTTTGCGCACTTAAATTGCGCTTAAGTTGGGTATTGTTGCGCGACTGCTTCGCTTTCGCAACCACAACTCCGGTGAATTCGTTGACATTGCTGTGCGGAAGCGATAACTACGAGGAACACGAGAGCAATTCCGAGGAGGGCGCATGTTTTGCGGCAGTTGCGGTTCGTCGAATCCGGATACTGCGAAATTCTGCGGGAAGTGCGGCAGCGCGCTGCAAGCGGCAGCGGTCTTACCGACTCCGCCCGTCACGCCGGATGCAGCGATTTCATCAGGCTCGCCTGCTACGCCTCCTTACGCTCAGCCGCCGGAGACTAGCGGCAAAGCCGTAGCGAGCCTGACCTGCGGCTTCCTGTTCTTCTTTTTTCCTGCGGCGCTCGCGGCGATTATCCTCGGTCATATCTCCCTGGCGGACATTAGGAAATCAGCAGGGCGCCTCAAAGGCCATGGCATCGCCGTGGGCGGGCTCGTCCTTGGCTATCTCGGCGTGGTGATGATCCCCCTGATTCTGATTGTTGCCGCGATTGCCATTCCCAACTTACTTCGAGCGCGCATGGCAGCGAATGAGGCGTCGGCGGTCGCGTCGCTGCGCACGATTGATCAGGCGGCAATCGCATATTCACAGACTTACAAGAACGGCTATCCCGGCAGCCTGGAAGTACTCGCCGGGATCGGCATACCGAGTTGTGATCATGCTGGGCTGATTGACGGCGAGCTCGCCAGCGGCACTCGAAACGGCTATGTGTTCACGTATCAACCGTCGTCCGGCCCGAGGCCCGAGTCAATCGCAAGCAAGCCCGTGACGAACGGCTGTAGCGTTCCGGGCGCGGCCGGGTTTACGGTAAATGCCGACCCTGAGCGACGAGGAACTAACGGACAACGGAGCTTCTTCGTGGATCAAACGGGCGTGATTCGATACGACAATGCTGAAACCGCAA
>DATEME010000321.1:0-6621 GCA_035275865.1 Candidatus Acidiferrales bacterium
TCGAATCTCCGCCTTCGGTAAGCCAGTCCGTTGCTGCGCACGTAAGACATGTGCCGATTAAAGCCAATGCCAAAACAAGTTTTCGCATTCGCAATCCCCCCGAATGTTTCACTTCCAAATCCCGACGACGCCAGCTCGGCCCCGGAGGCCAGCGCGGGCGCCATCATACTCCCTAATGAAACGTTTTCAAGTTGAAAGTCGTTACAGAAATTTAGAGAATTCTGAGGCGCCCAGTTGGGGGATACGACAAGCACGACTCCTCTCTCAAAGCTTCGGTTTGCGCTGGAAATTCGCGCGCGATGTTGTGGCGTCCGGCAGCAGGACCCAATGAACGGCCGCAAACTTGACTCACGCGAGCAAATGCCGCTATATTCGCGCAGAATGATGCCGAGAAGCGCCAAGGCGTTCCATGCTCTGGTTGGGTTTGCACTGCTGATCTGCATGGCCTGCCCGGATATCGAGATCCTCTGCCATTCGACGGATTGCATTTTTCTAAGCGGGCACGATCTTGAAACGTCCGTCGCGCTGCTTCTTGTGATTATCGAGCTGACGATAGTTTCGCTAAAGCTAGCTGTCGCACTCCTTCCCCGATTGCTCGCACGGCTGATTTCATTCGAGCCGCTTCGCATTGCGTTTAGCGGAACCCCTGTACTCGCCGTTGCTCCTACCGCTTCCCCACCTTTCGAGTTGCGCATCTAGCATCTCCCGGAAGAGTTAGGGCGGACGCTTGTCCGTTCGCCGGATTCTTTTGCGTGGAGATGTGCAATGCGCTTTTCAATTGCAAAAAAAATTCTGGCGGTTTCAGCTGTTCTCGTGCTGACGGGCTGCGCGGCGCAGCGGTACAAGCCCGCGCCAATTGTTCCGGCCGAATCGGCTTCGCGGCTCGAGTCGCGCACTCTCTCCGACGCGGGCCTGCGATCCTTCCTCGGGGAAAATCTCGGCGAATCGCTCGCGTCATGGCCTCCGAGCAGTTGGGATTTGCAAACGCTGTCGTTGGCGGCCTTGTACTTCAATCCCACGCTGGACTCGGCACGCGCCCGCGTTACAGAAGCGGACGCGGCCATTGTCACGGCTGGAGGGCGGCCAAATCCAACGCTCGATATTTCTCCGGGCGTGCCCAGCCCGTATTTATTCAGCCTGGATCTTCTCTTTCCGATCGAAACGGCGGGAAAACGCGGGCACCGCATTCAATCTGCGACGAACCTGATGGAAGCGGCCCGATTCGATCTTGCGGATTCGGCGTGGAAAGTGAGGAGCGGGGTTCGCACGGCGCTGCTCGACTATTTTCTCGCGTCGCGGAGTGTGGATTTACTTCGCGCCGAACAGGACTTGCGGACGACGCAAGTGCGGTTGCTGCAGGAACGGCTCACGTCCGGAGAGATACCGAGAATCGATCTCGACACAGCGCAAATTACTCTCGCTCAAACGCAGTTGGCCGTCGTCGCGGCGCGAAGCAGAATGGCCGAGGCGAGAGCCGCGCTTGCGGCTGCGATCGGTTTGCCCGCTTCGGCGATGAACACGGTCACTTTTAATTGGGATAATTTCGATTCGCCACCCGATGCTGCGTCTATTTCAGCACAGGAGATCGAACGCGACGCCGTGATCAATCGTATGGATGTGCGGCGCGCCCTGGCACAATACGCGGCGGCCGAAGCGAATTTACAGCTCGAAATTGCAAAACAATATCCGGATGTGGAAATCGGCCCCGGATACAGCTACGAAGAAAAGCAAAACTACTTCACTACCGGACTTTCCGTTACTTTGCCCATTTTCAACCGCAACCAGGGGCCGATCGCCGAAGCGGAGGCGAGGCGCAAAGAAGGGGCTGCGGCCGTTCGAGAGGCGCAGGTACAAGTAATCGCACAAAGCGGAGAGGCGCTCACGGCGTATACCGCGGCGTTGAACGAGCTTGCCGAAAGCGATCAATCGTTGCGCACGCTTCAAAACACGCGGCTGCAAATGACCGAACGCGCTGCACAGGTGGGCGAAGTAGATAGCCTTGCCGTGAACGGAGTGCAGGTCGAAGGCAATGCCCTGTCGTTGTCGCGTCTGGACGCACTAGGCCGCGCACAAGCGGCGCTGGGTCAACTGGAAGATGCCGTTCAACGGCCGCTTGATTCAGGCGATGCGTTCCCGGCGCCACAGAAGCTGACTGAGCCGCGGAAGGAGACAAATCAATGAAACGTCCATCGCGAACGGTAGTCACATCGATCGGCGCGGTTGTTTTCGCGACGGCTGCGGTCGTCTGGTTGGGTGGGTGCAAGGGCCAAGGCGGCGCTGCTGACGATGACGACGACCAAACCACTCTGCCCAGCGCGCAAAAGGAGCTTGCGAAGATTGCGATCGTGAACG
Organism: Candidatus Acidiferrales bacterium; assembly: GCA_035275865.1. Lineage (GTDB taxonomy): Bacteria > Acidobacteriota > Terriglobia > Acidiferrales > UBA7541 > Palsa-295. The sequence continues at coordinate 2,353 of DATEME010000321.1, forward strand.
GCGAGACGGCAATCACTCTCGACCCTGCCACGCAGGCGCGCCTGGGATTAAATACTGCCGCGCTCGTGCCTACCACAAGTCGCGCGCAGCAGACGTTTCCGGCGATCGTTCTTTCGTCGATGGAACTGGCCACTGCGCGCAGCAATTATCTCGCTGCGCAGGCGCAATTGCAGAAAGCCCGCGTCGATGCGGACGTGGCAAACAAGGAATACGCGCGGCTCAAGGGGCTCTATGCGGAAGACCAGAACATATCGCAGAAATCTCTTGAAGCGGCGCAGGGCGCGGCAGAAGCAGACCAGACGGACGTCGCCACTGCACAGCAGCAGGTCGAATTGCAAAAGTCACTGGTCACTCAGCAGTGGGGAGACGCCGTCGCGAACTGGGTACAGCAAAATTCGCCGGAATTTCAGCGCGTAATGGCACAGCAGGACGCGCTTATACAGGTCACGATGGCTGCGGATGCGTCACTTGCCGCACCGAAAAGCGTCGCCATCGAGAACCTCGACGGTTCGAAAACGGAAGCAAAGCTCGTTTCGCCATTTCCGCGCGTCGACCCGCGGGTTCAAGGAAGGAGCTTTCTTTATGTGATGTCGCCGCGCGCACCGGTCGCCCCCGAGACGAGCTTGCTTGCGGACGTATCCATCGGCAGCGAAATCAAAGGCGTGATCGTGCCCTCGTCGGCCGTGGTGTGGTCAGAGGGAAAAGCATGGGCGTATCAGCAGACGGGCGAGAGCCAATTCACACGGCGTCCCATTTCAACCGATCTTCCCGTTGCGCAGGGGTATTTCGTCTCCAGCGGACTGCCCACCGGGGAAAAGGTCATCACGACCGGCGCGCAGGCGTTGCTTTCTGAAGAGTTCCTGCTGCGCGGCGCAAGCGCGGGAGCGAACAATGATTGAAGCTCAGGACTTTGCATGCTGAACGCGATTGTCCGCTTTTCAATCCGTTTTCGCGGCGTGGTGATCGCGTTAGCATTCGCGCTCCTTGGCTACGGAATTTTCTCGCTCTTCGGCGCTTCGTACGATGCATTTCCGAATTTTGCGCCGCCCGAAGCGTCTGTTCAGACGGAAGCGCCGGGCCTTTCGCCCGAGCAGGTCGAAGTTCTCGTCACGCAACCGATCGAAAACGTGATCAACGGAGTGCCAGGAATTGCGACCCTGCGATCGCGGTCCATTCAGGGACTCTCCGACGTAACCGTAATTTTTGATCCATCGACGGACGTTTACCGCGACCGGCAAGTGGTGTCGGAAAGGCTTTCGACGCTCGCGAGCCAGCTTCCCTCCGGCGTGCAGCCGCCGACGATGGCACCGCTCATGTCGTCGACCGGGAACATAATGGAGATCGATTTCGCGTCTGATACGCAATCGCTGATGACGGTTCGCAGCGTGGCGGATTGGACGATTAAGCCTCGACTGCTTGCGGTTCCCGGCGTCGCGGGGGTTGAAATCATCGGAGGCGAAGTCAGACAGCTTCAGATTCAATTCGAGCCAGAGCGGCTGATTCAATATGGCGTGAGTCTGGAGGACGTGGTCAACGTGGCGCGCGACGCGACCGGTGTGCGCGGCGGCGGCTTCGTGGACACGCCAAATCAACGGATCGTCCTACAGACGGAAGGGCAATCGATCACGCCGGCCGAACTCGCGCGCACAGTTCTGGTCCATCACAACGGCGCGAACATCACGCTTGGGGACGTGGCGCATGTGGTGGACGCCCCGGCACCCACATTCGGCGCTGCGTCCGTGGCGGGCAAACGCGGCGTGGCCATGATGGTGGACGCGGCGTACGAATCAAACACGCTGGCCGTGACGAGCGGTATCGACGCGGCGCTCGCGAGCCTCCAGCCCGATCTGAAAGCTCAAGGCATCGTTACGCATTCGGACGTGCTGCGCGCGGCGGACTTCATACAGATCGCCGTGAGGAACGTAAGAAATTCGCTCTACATCGGCGCGATCCTTGTGATCGTCATTCTTTTCCTGTTCCTCTTCGATCTGCGCACGGCGGCTATTTCCTGTATCGCGATTCCCCTCTCGCTGCTTTCGGCTGTGATTGTGTTGCAAAAAATGGGCCTGAGCCTGAATACGATGACGCTCGGCGGGCTCGCGATTGCAATCGGCGAAGTGGTGGACGACGCCGTAATCGACATCGAGAATATTTATCGCCGTCTGCGCGAGAACAGGCATTCGCCCAATCCGCGCCCGGTGTTTCAGGTAGTGCTCGAAGCGTCGATCGAAGTGAGAAGCGCGGTTGTGTACGCGACGTTCGTGGTGATTCTGGTCTTCGTGCCCGTTCTCAATATGTCCGGGCTGGCGGGCAGCCTCTTTCGTCCGCTCGGCTTGGCGTATATCTGGGCAATTCTCGCTTCGCTCGTTGTGGCGCTGACCGTGACGCCAGCGTTGAGCCTGCTGTTCCTGGGGAAACGCGAGTTGCCCGAAAAAGAGCCGCCCGTGGTCCATTGGTTGAAGCGAGGCTATCGGAGATTTCTCGTGGGATCAGAGGAGCGGCCGCGGCTGCTCATTGGAGGAGTTGCGCTTCTGATTGCCGGAGGCATCGGCACTCTTTTCTTGTTGAGCAGCTCGTTCCTGCCCGAGTTGAGAGAAGGAAATATCACGGTACATATGACGGCGATTCCCGGCACGTCGCTGGAAGAGTCGATGCGTCTGGGCGATCGCCTGACGCAGTTGCTCTTGAAGATTCCTTACGTAAAGTCTGTTGCGCAACGCGCCGGGCGAGCCGAAGTGGCGACCGACACGAATGGAATTCACGAAAGTGAAATTGATGTGAACATGCAGGCACTTAATGGAAGCCAGGTGAAAACGACCGAGGACGGCATACGCCGAGTGCTGGCGCAAATTCCAGGGGCGATCCTCACCTCAAACAGTTTTCTCACCGAACGTATCAACGAAACGCTTTCCGGCTACGGCGCGGCCGTGGTCGTGAACATTTTCGGCAACGATCTCGATCAACTGGATCAGGCGGCGGCGCAGATTCCTGGAATTCTTGCTAGCATTCCGGGAGGCACGGAAATATCCGTCGAGTCGCCTCCCGGTATGCCGGAAATACAAATTCGGCTGCGCCCGCAAAGCCTGGCGCGATGGGGATTCGATCCTGTAAACGTCCTCGATGCAATTCGGACTGCCTACGGATCGGAAGTGGTCGGGCAGACCTATGAAGGCAATCGCGTATTCGATGTTGCTGTGCGGCTTGCACGAAGCAGCCAGCCGCAAATCAGCGAAATCGGCGCCCTGCCCCTAAGGAGTCCGGACGGCAACTTCGTCACGCTGAGCCAGCTTGCCGATATTCAAAATTCCTCCGGACGTTACGTGATTCTGCATGACGGCGCGCGGCGCGTGCAGACGATCACCTGCAATGTGCGCGGGCGCGATGTCGCGTCCTTCGTGGATGAAGCGCGGCAGCGCGTCGCGCAACTCAAATTGCCTGCAGGAACCTACGTGGAATTTGCGGGAACGGCGGCAGCGCAAGAACAGTCGAATCGCGAACTTTTGATCAACTCGATTTTTGCCGGCCTGGGAATGATTTTGCTGCTGACCGTCGTCGTCGGGCACGCGCGGAACCTGCTGCTGATGCTCGCCAATCTACCCTTTGCGCTCGTCGGGGGAGTTTTCGCGGCGGCCATTACGGGCGTGAACTTATCTCTCGGGTCGCTCGTGGGATTCGTGACGCTGTTCGGCATCACGCTCAGAAATTCGATCATGCTGATTTCGCATTACGAGCATCTCGTGAAAGCGGAAGGAATGACCTGGGGCGTCGATGCGATGCTGCGCGGCGCGTCGGAGAGGCTCGCGCCCATTTTGATGACTGCGCTCGTGACGGGACTCGGGCTGCTGCCTCTCGCGATCGGCAGCGGCGATCCCGGCCGGGAGATTGAGGGCCCGATGGCCATTGTCATTCTAGGCGGGCTCGCCACGTCCACATTGCTCAATTTGCTCGTGCTCCCGGCGCTCGCGCTTCGGTACGGGAAGTTTGAACCGAAGGCCGGGACCGCCGATTGAGCGGCTTCATTCGCGCGTTTCGGATTCGCCCGTCGCGCCTAGCTAAGCTAGCGGAGACGAGCGTTGCAGGTTTTGAAATTTGGCGGGCCGAAGCGCATTTAAAAGAGCCTCATTGTTCATAATTCTCGACGATATCCGCTGATCGTGCTTTCGCTTTATCCGGGTCTTTCCCAAATTCCCGCAACGCCTCACGTTGGCGTAAAAGGTCCCAGCACTGGTCCAACTGGACTTTCAGCGCATTGAGTCGAGCCCGAGTTTC
>DATEME010000322.1:0-1967 GCA_035275865.1 Candidatus Acidiferrales bacterium
GGCCGCGGTCACCGACTGACCGTAACCGGGCGCGCCACGTTGGAACCGGCGCGCATCCACAAGCTTGCCCACAACGACCGGCTCGAAACCGGCGTCGCGCACCAGTCCCGCAGCAATCGCCAGCGCCTCGCCATCGTCGCCGGCAATTGGAATGGCAAGCTTTGGATCAGGGCGGTTGGCCTCGCGTACGAAGATCGTATAGGCAAGCGTGTTGAACGCGCGCACCAGATGTGTTCCGGGCAGATATTTCTGCGACGTAATCCCAACACCTTCGCGCTCCACCTCGTCGGCGATAGCTCCGTCGCGCGCCGGTACGGCATTGCAGGCGTCGAGCACGATCTTGCCTTCAAGCGCGCCGCCGTAATCTCGACCGACCTGCGGCAACGCGCCGTACGGAACGGCGAAAAAGAGCGCATCGCCGAAGGCGACCGCCTGTGACACCGTACCATTCTGGGCGAGTGGGCCGAGCCCGGCCACCAAGTCCTTGAGCTCCTCAGGATGGCGCGACGAGAACAGCACCGGATGGCCGGCCTTAACCCACAACCCGCCAATCGCGCCACCGATATGCCCCGAGCCGATGATGCCGATGCGCAGCTTGCCGCCACTTGCCTGCGCGAAGATACGCAGCGGTCGCAGTGCTGCGAGAAGGGCCAATACGCCGCTAGCGCCGAGCACCGCACGGCGAGAGTAGTCAAAACACTCCTGCTTCCGCATCGAGAGCTCCTCGTGTCTCCACCTGTCGCATTACATCCGTGCGCCAGCTTCACAAACGCCCGCCTCATCACAGATGCGTGAGATGCAACTCGCCATATGATGGCAGGATCCGCAGCAATCACGGCCAGTTGACTAGTTTGCCTCAAGCGCGCGGCAATCGTAGGCACAGGAAATCGAACTGGTACCTACTACGCTGTGGCAGGTTCAGCGTTCGGCTCGAGGCCACTCCCAGGCGGGAGGAACGCTCGTGAAGGAGATCACGATTACTGCCGAGTCGCGGCTCTATTTCTCTCGAATACCGCCAGCATTGGGCCAAGCGACACAATGTTACCGAGGCGATTGAGCGATGGCGCATACAAGTTCGACGCGGTACCTCCGTCGAGAAACAGGGCATTCGGGCATTTCAGCGCGTCACGGAACAGGCGTGCAAAGGCGTCAAACGAGACCTCTGCTTGAGAAATAGCGAATACGACTTTGCCATCAGCGCGTACGCCCACGCCATTGCGCGCTTTGAGCGACCTGCTGCTCCGGTCGAAACGCGGATGCAAGCGCCCGTTTACTACCAGCATCGGCCCGGATTGCGTCGCCAGGTCCGCCTGGGGGCGTTGCTTGAGAAACGCTCCGGTCTCCACAACGGCAGCCCTATCGCGAGATACATAAAAGACCCCATTCGGCTTCATGTGAAAATTGCCATGGCCCGACGTGGTGTTTACGTGCACGAGCTCCCGCCCCTGTTCCACATAGAGCCCCACAGGCTTGAGTGCCGGATCGAACATGCCGGCATTCGTGGCGAATAGCAGTCTGCCACCTCCCATTAGAGATCGCGGCAGGGAGGAGAGATACGCATACGGCATCCCCTCTGAATTCTTCCAATAGAGCCTAAGCATGTGCTTACGCAGATCGACCTCGCAGATGGTGTATGGATTGCGCTCATACTCCATTGGGCGACACGGTTGGGTCTCGGCCAGCACGCTGCTGTTATGGGGGACAAGGCTTGTTGCCGCCGCGACGAGTAAACCAATCGTCCTGAGTTTAGGCATTTTGCATCGCCATGACCTTGCGCTCGTGCCAGGAGCGCAAGTATTCGCGGATCGAATATCTGGACGAACGGCAATCCGGTTCGTTCGCATTACACAGAACTAGTCCTCATAGCAGATGGGCGAATGATCGGCACCATGGTAGATTGATCCCATCGAATCCGCGAAGAAAAAGAAAGAGCGACTCTTGTACGAGTGCTTCAGCAGTTGCCGGCG
>DATEME010000323.1:0-10810 GCA_035275865.1 Candidatus Acidiferrales bacterium
AGTCTCTCCATCACGAATAGTGAAACGGATAACGAATGACGGCGGGAGTTCCCGCGTCGGTTGGCTATGGAACCTTCTTGTAGACCCTGACGTAATCGACGGGCATTTCTTGCGGAAACGTGGAGGTTGCGTCGGGATTGCCGGGCCAGCGGCCACCGACGGCGCAGTTGAGCAGGATGTAAAACGGGTGGTCGTAAACCCACTTGGTGCCCGCGGGCAGGTCGGCAGGCGTGCGCGTTTCGTATAGGTGGTCGTCAACGTAGAAGCGGATCTGGTTGGGCTCCCATTCGATGGCGAAGACGTGATAGTCGTCGGCGAAGCGGCCGGAAGGCAGCAAGAACGGCGCGCCGATGCCCTTCGAGCCGGAATAGCCCGGACCATGAATCGTGCCGTGAACGGTGCCAGGTTCGCGGCCGATATTTTCCATGATGTCGATTTCGCCCGCGCCCGGCCAATGCGCGGTTGCCATATCGGCACCGAGCATCCAGAATGCGGGCCAAATTCCCTGCCCGTACGGAATTTTTATTCGCGCTTCGAAGCGTCCGTACGCTTGCGCAAATTTGCCCATCGTTTGCATGCGGGCCGAAGTGTAATTGCGCGCCGCGCCATCTGCGCCGGTGTAGTCTTCCTTCAGCGCGGTGATGACCAGGTTGCCGTCTTCGATGTGCGCGTTCTCAGGACGCGATGTGTAATACTCCAACTCGTCGTTGCCCCAGCCGTTGCCGCCGGTGACGAGCGTCCACTTCGCGAGATCGGGTGTGGAGCCGTTGGGGCCATTGAATTCATCGGACCAGGTGAGTTGCCAAGCGCCCAATGCTGTTCGAATCGTGAATGGCGATGCGGATTGCTGCGTTTGCGCGCCGCCTGTGAGCGCGAACGCCAAGGCAAAAGTGAATCCTAGGGTCAGAGACGTTCTCATATGCGTACGGTAGTACAATCAAAAAAGAAAACATGCAATCCCAAAGGTACGAACCCGCTGGAAGGTCGTGGCCGCACAAGGCGTCGCTTTTGGCGGGAGGCCGCGTTGAACTAAAGAACGTCGTTCGCGCTACGACGGACGATTCGCGGGACATCATCACGAACTCGCAGATACTCTCCAATTTCTGTCATGCGCTCTTTAATCCAAACATTAATCTCCCCTAAAGGGAGAAAGTTCCGTTGCCACGAGAAACCGAAGCCTTTGCTCGTTTCGAACTTGACGTGGTGACGTTCAAGCTCGGCGACAAGATATTCGATAGGAACACTCTCAGGGACACTCGAAAACAGCGAGCTATCCGAAATTAGCGAAAAGCAGTAGCGGCCGCTCGGCTTGTCAGTAAACCGATAGTCCCATTCAAAGCCTCGGCGAGCGTGAAGTAGCAGGGTCGTCCTACCGCGCTTTAACCCAAACTGCTCCGATGCTCTCCTAACGATGAGCACCTGAGTCGGGCAGCGCTCTGCGGCAATCATTTCGCCCAGCCTGCAGATGTCCTGCCGCGAACGCTCTAGCCTAACCGGAAGTAATACGGTACTGCGATATTCAGGCGCAAAGGCAGCCGCTGGAAGAATGTGTCGGCTGCGCCGCCACATGGTCAGCATGTGCTCGTCGCCCACGATTTCTGGAGGCGGTTCGGCGTCTGGTATCGCCATGAGTCTATTTTCCAGTTCTGAAGCGCAGTGGGCCGCGGTTCGGAACAGCGCCATCATAACAGGACGCAAAGCTACCGCAGCTCCGCGAAGGTTGCGGCGTCAACTCTCGTGCAACTCAGCAGGCTATGGACCGCATGCCCAGAGGTCGGAGTCCGCGAACGCGGCCACGCTCAGTCAGGCGCTGGAGACGATCTTTAGCTCTTTACGAGTCCTAGGAACTGGCGCGGATCATTTGCAAAGCCTGGGAAAACGGGCTTCAAATCGCGCTGACCAAGATGCTTGGTCATGATCTCGCCGAGGACGCTGCGGTAGTCGGTGGTCACGGCGAGATCGCGGCCGTCGTGGAGCTGGCCGTCTTCCATTCCGGGCCAGCGCGTGTAGACCTTGCCGCCAGTCACCCCGCCGCCCATTACGAACATGCAATTCGCATGGCCATGGTCGGTGCCGCGATTCCCGTTTTCGTGCGCGGTGCGGCCGAATTCGGACATGCTGACGAAAACGACGTCGCCCATGCGATCGCCCATGTCCTGATGAAAGGCGGCGATTCCCTGCCCTAGATCGCGCAGCAGGTTCGAAAGCTGGCCCTGTACGCCGCCTTCGTTGACGTGATGATCCCAGCCGCCGCTATCGAGGAACGCGACTTCGAGGCCAACGTCCGCGTTGAAGAGCTCGGCAATTTCCATCAAGCTCTTGCCGAAGCGACTGGTGGGATATTGCGCGCCGTTTTCGGGCTGGTAGTTCGAGGGATTGATCTTTTTCAACTGATCGACCGCCTCGAACATTTCGTTGCCTACCCCGCGCATGGCCTGATCAACCGTCTGCGCATACATCGCTTCGAAGCCACCTTCGATGGTTTGCTGCGGGCCGTACATTTTGAATTGGCTCAAATCGGGAATGGCAACGGCGGGCGCGGCGCCTTGCAGAGTGCGCGGGAGATACGGACCGAACGCCACCGCGCGGAACGGCGAGGATTCCGGCCCAGGCGCGGACTGCAGCGCGCGATTCAGCCAGCCGTCGTCGGTTGACTTCACGCCGGGTGTGCCGGATTCCATGAAATCCTGCGCGTCGAAATGCGAGCGCGTGGGGTCGGGCGAGCCGACTGCCTGGACAATCGCAAGTTGATTGCTGTGGAAGAGCGGCTGGAGCGGTTGGAGGCTGGGATGCAAACCGAAGAAGCCGTCGAGATCGATGGCCGCTTCCTGACCGCCGCTGCTCGGTTGCGGAATGGCGATTGTCGGGCGAAGACGATAATAGTTCGGCTCGCCGAAGGGCACGACGACGTTGAGGCCGTCCATCGCGCCGCGCTGAAAGAGAACGACCATCTTCTTTTTGCCCGGAGACGGAAGCTCCGCCACCGCGCGCTGCAAGAATGCCGGCAGGGATGCCATGCCCAACATGGCGATCCCGCCGCCCTTCATGAAATATCTGCGGGAAATATTCATAAGTGCTCCGTTCTACTGCGCTGCGAATTAGAGAAAACCAAGAGAGATCCTTCGGGCCGCTTCGCTTCGCTCAGGATGACGCCATTCGTTTTTACGGCTATTAACGCCGCTGAAACTCGGGCGCGCCCAACACAAGGCCGGCGAGCAGTCCTTCGTTCACCTGCTTGACGGGATCGTCGAGCGTCGCTTGCAAAACCTGCGGATCGTTCAAGCGCGCTTCGAGCGTATCGCGCGTTCCTTGCGCCACTTGTCCATCAAGGAACAGATCGAGCGCCTTCGAAAGCGCCGTTTGCGGGTCTTTCGCTGCGTCGTCACCAAACATTTGGTGCAGATCGACCGTGGAGCCGGCGAGGCGGTTGGTCGCGAAACCGAGCGCGAAATTGAGCCGGTTGAGCAGCGCTCCCGTGTTGACCCAGGTTTGCGCTTTATCGGAATAGCCCGTGGGCGGCTGGCACTGGAAGAGCGGCTCGCCCATGCGGCCAACCCAGTTCACTAGCGGCAGAGAAACTGTTACGTCGGCGTCGAGAGCGCGCGCCGTGCTCGCTACCAGCTCAAACGGCGTTTTTACCTTCGCGCGATAGGCGTCCGTGGACCAGAATTCCGGTGAATAGATCATCGTGTGCAGCACGCTGCGAATGTCGCTGCCTGTTTCCGAATAAGTCTGCGCCATGCGATCGACGAGCGCGGGCGGCGGATCGTCTGAAACGAAATGGCGAGCTAGCTCGGTCGAAATAAAATGTGCCGCGTGCGGGTCACTCGCGAGCATTTTCAGCGCCTCTTCGCCGTCTTTTTCGCCGCCGTAGTTGAATTTGTGCCCCATGACGACTTTCGGTTGCCGATCATGCCAGCCGTCATTGAAGGAAAACTCCGGATCGCGACGAGGTTCTTTGATGGTCCAGCCCGTGAGCGTATCCGCCATTTGGATCACGTCCTGCTGCGTGTAGCCTGCGTCGACGCCGATCGTGTGCAGTTCCATCACTTCGCGGCCGTAGTTTTCGTTGAGGCCGCGGTCCTGCTGCTTCGCGGCTCCTGGTCGCTTCTGCTGCTGGCCCGCCGCCGGAGGCAATGGGATGCCCATGCCGGGATACGGGCCGAAGATGCCGCCGTACCGCGCGCGGCGCCCACGCCGCATGGCGGTTTCGCGCTGAGCTTCCTGAAAAGCCGTTGGATCGACGCTCATCCAATTGTCGAGAAAAAAGAGCATCGCCGGGCTCTTCGCCGTCGCAAGGAGCAAGTCAGAAAATTTGCCCATCGTATGCGGGCGAATCGTGTCGCGTACGTAGGAAGTCAGCAGCCAGCGGTCGTCGCCTTTGCCGGCGTAAACGTTGAAGTGATTGAACCAGAAATCCTCCATCACCGCTTCGAGCTGGCGATTGCTATAGATGGCGCGGTCCATCTTCGCCATTGAAAGTTCGGCGATGATGCGTTGCGGCCCTTGAAGGCGCGCAAGCTGCATCTCGCCGTTGGTGATGTTGGGATTGCCCTCATCCATCATTTGCTGAGAATGAGCATCCGCAATGGCCTGACGGCGCTTCTCCGCCATCTGCTCTTTGTAGTCCTGTTTCGTCTCGCCTTGCTTCTTGGCTGCCTGATTCGGAGGCGGATACGCTGCAAGGAGTTGTTGCGATGACATTTTGAGCGTCGGATATTGCTCCAGCCGCTCCTTGAGGGCCGAATCGTCAATCGATCCAGGATCGAGCTGCTCGTCGATCCATTTTTCTAGTCCGATCTGCCGAATGTGTTCCACGTCGCCCGGACGCGGGCCGTAAGCTAGACGATTGAGCGCGTGCAGAATCGCCTGGTCTTCGGTGAGTTCCGTGATCGGAAGCTTGCCCTTGAACTTCTTATCGAGGACTATTTTGCTGCCTTCGCCGGACGCAGGTTGAGATGCAGTCGCGCTGGAACCTTTCGGCGCAGCAGACGCGTGCGTCGCGAGGAGTATGCCCGCCGCCGTGACACACGCCAGCACGAAAGCGGCGAATATCCACCGTTTCGCTTTCTCTGCGACGGGCCTGACGGCGCGATGTCCGTGTCTATGCCCGCGCGATTCTGGCGAAGGTTTTCCCATCTTGTTCATGATCCATGTTAACCCTGCTCAAAAAAGAAAGTTGCGGAGTGCAGCCTGTCGGATAATACCTACGCCACCGTACAGGTATTCCCGCGTCCCTTCCCGCGTCGACACAGGCACGAACAATCAATCCGCGAACAATCAGTGGCGCGCTGCGCGGAAACCGTCAAGCGTCCACAGGTCTTGCGCCTCATCATGGCGGAGGACGTAATAGTTGCCGTCGTCAGCGAGGACGCGAAAATAAGTGGCGCCGGGAGAGTACCATCGGCCGTCTAGTTCGCGCACATCAAAGACGTGATCGCGAATGATGAATCGCAAGGGCTTCTCGTCGGCTCGATAGCCTGCATGGCATTCAACGCGAATATCGTTCATAGCTTGCGCTCTCAGGGAACGTCGGCCGATTTCGTTTCGACTCGATAGACGCCCTCAGGCTGCGAAATCACAATGGGGCTGGGAGGCGATGCGGCCGCCGTCTGGTGCGATTCTCGGAACTCGGCGTTGTACGCCGCGCCAATCAAGACGATGAGCGCCGTAAAAAACATCCAAAGCAACAAACCAATCGCGCCCGCAAGGCCTCGATAAACCGTCGTATAAGGCATCACGCGCACGTACCAGCCGAAGATAATGTCTACGGCCCACCACAACACCGACGCAACGGCAGCCCCCGGAAACAGGCTCACGTAATCAGGATGATCGGGCCGGCCGATACGATACAGAACGACGAGCACAGCCATAGCGAGCAAGAACGTAAAGCCCACCTGGAGCGCGATTTCCAGTTCGCGGGAGACATAAGGAGAAGCGATGTGCCCGCCAATCCACACTCGCATCGATTTCCCAAATACAGTCATGGTGACGACGATCAGCATCGGGACGATCGTGAGGCATAGTAGCCCGAGCGCCCTCAGCTGACGGAAGAGGTAAGGAGGGCGAAAAAGATCTCCTTCAATCACACGGAACGCCTCGATATAACCCACCATTACTTGCGTGCCGGCGAGGAGCGTTCCACCGGTGCCGAGCAAAATCCAGCGCCACGGATAAAGCGTCGTGCGCACAAAATAAGCGGAGACTACGTCCGTGGTACCCGGTGGCAAAATTAATACAAGGTGTTGCGGAATCTCGCGCAGAGCCTCACGAAACACAGACGTTTCGCCGAGCAGGCCAATGGCGAGCAGGAGTAGGGGGAAAAAAGCGCAGAACATATTAAACGCGATTGCTTGGCCGATGATGATGCAGTTTGGAAAAACCCGCCTGAGCGCGCGTTTGAGGTTTCGGAGCATAGCCCCCTATGCAGACCCAAAGACCGTCGGCGGCGATTATAAAGGAAATGGGCGAAAGTTCCCTATACCCCGTTTTGAAATTCCCCTTATCTCCGGACGGACGGACAAAAACCTCCATCTGTTGTAATCTTTTCTTGATGGACAATTGCCACCATCGTGGAAGAAATCGCCGCTCCCTCTTTCTTTTTGCTACGTGTGCGCTCGTCGCGAGCGTATTCTTCCCGCCGATGATTGCGCGCGCTGATGACACACGCGGCTTCCGCTGGAAACCGGTGGACGGCGCCCAAGTGAAGCTGGACGATAAAGTACCCCTCACGTGGAATGTGCTTCAGGTCGACAAGAAGAAGCAGTCCAATTTCTTATTGGTATTGCTCGGACGACGGTATCTTCTGCTGGACACGAAAGGAAAACGTGTTTACCTCGTGTTTCCAACCGATCTTCACGCAGCCGGAGACGATTTCGAAAGCGACGATCTCGCGATGGCGTCCCGTGTGATTCCGAGTACAGCCTGGAGCGACCGCAATATCGGGCCTGCAGAAGAATATCGCGTGACGCTTGGAGATTACGGGCGCACGCTTTCCGTGCAATTGCCGCATCCTTTAGATATTCGGCTCGGAGTCTATTAGGCGTCTTCTACGTTTCTTACCTCCTGCGAATCCGCAGATTTCCCCTGAGTTATACGGTGTTGCCTTGGTTGACCCTTGCGGACGCCGGTGCGGGCTCTATTACACGTGTAGTCGAACATCAAATGAGTCAAGAAAAGAGTGTCGTTTGCGCATTTTCTAATCGCAACTGCCAAGAATTAAAAACCCACGTAACTGCATGAAAACAAACGAAAGAGATGTTTCTAATCGCAGTCGCGGCGTGGGTTTTTGAGGCGTACTCGGAGTGAGGTCTGCCGCTATTTCGCCTGATGGGTGTCTGGGTTTGAAATCGCAGCGAGCTGTGCATTGACGGCGGTAGGTCCGTCAGGCTCATGCGAGAATTTCAAATATTTGCGAACGCGGGCGGCGGCTTCGTCGGACTTTTTCATCGCCGAATAGATCCGCGCAAGCAGCAGTTCAACCTCGGGAAGCTGATGATTGTTATCGGTGCCCGCGGCATCCAGGGCGTTCTTTTCGGCGCCGGGCAAATCCTGCTTATAAAATGCGGCTTCGGCCTTGTAGTACAGAGCGAACGTATTCTTCAGAGGACTGATCTGAAGAGCTTGATCGGAGAGCTTCTGGGCTTCATCCCAATCCTGCTGGCGATCTGCGATAGCGGCGAGGCACAGGTACGGAGCTACATATCCAGGGTCAATCTGCGCGGCCTTCGAACATGCCTCACGCGCATTGCTCATATCGCTGCCGTTGTAATAAAGCTGTCCCAAGAGGACCCATGCGGCCGGATAGTTCCCGTCGTCGGCCAGAGCCTTCTCTGTATCACGATGCGCATCGTCTAGCTTCTTCTTCTTCAGTTCGTTGCAAGCCTTCTGGTAAATACCGCGGGCTTTCCCGGGCACCTCAAGGCGAACCATGCTAACGGTGGCACTGTGAACGCCTACTTGCGTCCAAGTACCGCAATCCTCCTGGTTGATCGAATCGATCGCGGCGACCGTCAGTTGAGGAGACGTATCCTCATACATCATGCGCTTGATGTTGTTGATGCTGTTGCTGCTCACATCGAACGGTGAATACGGGTCCGTACGCCAAGACGACCCCGAAGTGTTGTTTCCAGGCATGCCGCCGTTCGTGGAGGGAGAACCAATCGATGCGTCTGCAGTGCCCACCGATGCGCCGGCATTCGCGACGCCTGTGGGACTCGCTGACGCATTACTGGGCGAAGCAACCGAAGCCGACTGCGCAGACACACAGACGGCGCATGCGAAAACAGCAACAACACATGGCGTTGACCGACTCAACCATCGCATCGCGGACCGCCGAACGCGCCTTTTCAGAATCTCAGCGTCGTTCATGCCATCGTACTCCCGATGGGCGGCCGAATGGAAGATGGTAAACGACGGACGATGCTGTAATTTCTGAGCGCGAAGTACCGGACCGGCTAGAAGGCCTATTGCCGCGATGGGCACCCGCGATGTAATTCATCGCACCCCCTAACCACATCGCATCGTAACCTGTTTTGGGACAGGCATTTTGGGGCACATAGACCCGGCAGAGCACTTTCCTTCGCATTGAGGCAGGCTTCCGGTAAACGCGTCAGGGCAACCGCCCCCGCACGAGCCCAGGAGATAATCGAATGGACATGCCGAATATCGTCACGGCGACGACTGACACCAAGACGCCCGTCTCCACCGCAAATCTGATCGCTACGATGCTGCGCGCCGCGAAAAACACCAGCGACCTGATCTTTTCGCCGGGCCGTGCGCCGCAAGTAGAGGTGAGCGGCCAGCTGATGCAACTCAAGATCACCGGCGTGGGAATACTTGATGCGGAGGATACGGCCCGTATTGCGGCCGATTTGATCGGCCGGAACAATCATGCCGTCGAGAAGCTGAAGAACGAAGGCTCTTGCGACCTTTCTTATAGTCTGCCCAAGATTTCGCGATTTCGCGTGAACATCTTTACGCAGCGTGGAAGCTGCGCCATCGTGATGCGAGTCATTGCTAGCAATGTGCCGGACTTTCAGTCCCTGAAGATTCCGGCGCAACTTGCCGAGGCGGCCGAGCTGCGGCCCGGCATTGTGCTCGTCACTGGCCCCACGGGCAGCGGCAAATCGTCAACGCTCGCCGCTTTGGTGAACAAAATCAACGAAGAAAAGGCCTGCCACATCATCACGATCGAAGACCCCATTGAATTCCTGCACCAACACAAGAAGGCCACTATCCATCAACGCGAACTGCACACCGATACGCCCAATTTCGCGCTCGCCTTGCGTGCGGCGCTGCGGCAGGCGCCGAAATTGATCCTCGTTGGCGAGATGCGCGATCGCGAAACAATCGAGGTGGCACTGGAGGCGGCAGAAACCGGCCACCTTGTGTACTCGACGCTTCACACAATCGACGCGTCAAAAACGGTCGAGCGCATCATCGGTTCTTTCTCACTCAGCGATCAGGCGGCTGTCCGCATGCGCCTGGCGAAGAGCTTTCGCTTCATCGTTTCACAACGTCTCCTCCGCAAGAAAGATGGCAATGGGCGCGCCGCTGTTTTCGAAATACTCAAGTCCACTCTGCGGACGCGCGAGTACGTACAGAAGGGAGAATCGGAAGGCAAGTCGCTACTGGACGCGATGCGCGACGGATCGAACGAAGGCATGCAGTGTTTCGATGATGAAATCGAGAAATTGATCCGTGCGGGAGTCATCGATATGGACACGGGGCTTTCGTACGCGACCAATGCCGGTAATTTGCGCCTGCAGCTCGCCGACTTGCTCGAGCAGGATTCGGGCGTGCCTTCCGTAACAAAGGAAGTTGCGGAAGCCAAGAAGGCCGAGGATACTCCCGTCGGAACCGATCCGGAGCTTGAGCTCGAAACACATAAGTAGGAGACAAATCTCGCCGATTGCCTCGCAGATCTCTGGGCGCGGCGAATCACTTCAAGTGGACTAACCTTACTTGTGAATGTTAGGATACCCGCCACTTCGGCGGCGCGAGACGTAGAATCCACACTGATAAAGCTCGCCCCGCGACCAGGGAGAATCATGATTCTCCAATTTCGCGTACGAACGCCCTTCACCTTGATCTTTTTAGCCGCGCTGATTTTTTCCTCTACATCTCCTCTGTACGGGCAGGCCAAGCCCTCCATCGCACCAAAAACGCGCACCTACTACGTCGCGGCGGATGAAGTGCAGTGGAATTACGCGCCGGAGGGCCGCGATGTGGCAATGAACCACCCCTTCGACGAAATAGAAAAGGTCTACACGGAGTCAGGACCAAATCACATAGGACGGGTCTACAAGAAAGCGATATACCGCGAGTACACCGACGCCACATTTACCAAGCTGAGAGTTCGTCCGCCCGACGAACAATATCTGGGTCTGGTAGGGCCGATTTTGCGCGGTGAAGTGGGAGATACGATCAGAGTCGTTTTCAAGAATAACGGCTCGCGTCCCTACAGCATGCATCCCCATGGCGTTTTTTATGAGAAGGATTCGGAAGGCGCGGACTACAACGACGGCACTTCCGGTGCGGACAAGCAGGACGGCGCGGTCCCGCCCGGCACGACTCACACGTACGTGTGGCGTATTCCGGAACGTGCCGGCCCCGGCCCGCGCGATCCGAGTTCTGTCTTCTGGCTCTATCACTCGCACGCCGACGAACTGCGAGACGTCGCTTCAGGACTCTTCGGCGGAATCGTCGTGACGCGGCGTGGTATGGCGCTTCCAGACGGACGGCCGAAGGACGTGAATCACGAGTTCGTGACCATATTTATCGCCATCAACGAGAACGAAAGCTGGTA
>DATEME010000324.1:0-2823 GCA_035275865.1 Candidatus Acidiferrales bacterium
CTAGTGGCCGGATAGCCGCCATTTCAAAGCATCCACGGCTTCTGAAAGTTCATCAACCTGCTCGGAAACGGGATCGTCCAGCTCCACGGTTATACGTTTGCATAAGTCCGTCGCTCGCCGGATACGTTCAAACATTAAAAGAGGCAACACCGTCGAGGTGTCACGCTGCTTTTCCTGCCGCTCTTGCCACTCCTGTACCGCCCAGGCTGCCTTGCGCACATAGTCCACAGCGTCTCTGAACTCACGAAGGACGCGAGGATCGACGCCGTCGGAGTTCAATGCCCGCTCAAGTTCGAGCAGATCGGCTGTCGCTTTTTTCAAACGGGATTCCAGGTTTTCTCGCACAGCGTCGACGTGACCACCCGATTTGACTTGGATTTTTCAGGGCCACCTCCCTCAAGGAGAGAACGAGGTGGCCCCGACCCTTGGGAAAGGGTCATTCTCTCTGGTACGGATTATGCCCTTATGTCCAAGCTGCTCAAATAGTTCTGTTACGCCGAAGCGCCGAATGCGTGACTCGAAATATTACTTACAGGGATTGCTGTAGTAGCCCGTAGAAGAGAAATACTTCACCTTTCGAGTCAGTAAGGCGATTTCAAAAAGGGTGGCGTTAGGGTTCACGGTAGCGGGTCACAGCAGTGGTTCACAGCTCGTGAGCTTGCGTGATCGAGGGAACGAACAGATGGTGCCGAGGGGCAGAGTTGAACTGCCTACGCCGGCCTTTTCAGGGCCGCGCTCTACCGGTGAGCTACCTCGGCACCGTGCGGTGACTAAGATTTTACGGAAAATGCGGAGCCGCGCAAAGCGAAAAGGCGCTGCGCCAGCCGATCCTGCCGAAGGAGTTTCGTCCCACCCTGCCAGAATTGCCCAAAAGCAGGCAAGGAGAAGCGCTTCGGAGTCCACGCGACCATGAGTGCGAAACGCCTCAGGTCCCCGCACCGGACCTGAGCTACAGGCTACCCGACACGGTTCAGTGTAAGGATGGAGGTCCGTAAGTTGGGTTGCACAGGCGACTTTGCCCGTCGTGCGCGAAAACGGTCAGGTCGAAAAACAACTGCCAAACCCGCCAATCGGAGATTGGCGTTCCCGGGAAAACAAAGGCGGCGTCAAAAGCGCCGGACCGAAAACCGGGTCCGCCGCTACAGAGGCATTGCCAGAGCCAGCTTGTCAGCGGGCGGATTCGTCAAACTCGCGCATCCAGTCGCGCTTCTTAAGAACTTCGCGCGGCTTGGAGCCGTCGGGCGGGCCGACGATGCCGTCCTTTTCCATGAGATCGATGAGGCGCGCGGCGCGGCCGTAGCCGACGCGCAGGCGCCGCTGCAAAGTGGAAGTCGAGGCGCGGCCCATTTCGCAAACCACGCGTATGGCGTCCTGATATAGCTCGTCGTCGACATCCTCGCCGCCCTCTTCGCCCGAATCGCCGCCGCCGGACATTGCGTTCTCATCTCTAGGCGGCTTCAGCAACTCTTCGTTGTAGATCGCCTTGGCCTGTTCGCGCCAGAATTCGCAGACCTCTTCGACTTCCTTTTCGCCGACGTACGGGCCGTGAATGCGGTGCAGGCGCGACGAGCCGGCCGGCAAATAGAGCATGTCACCTCTGCCGAGCAGCGATTCGGAACCGTTGGAATCGAGAATGGTGCGCGAATCGACTTTGCTGGCGACGCGGAACGAAATGCGCGCCGGGAAATTCGCTTTGATGAGGCCGGTGATCACGTCCACGGAGGGCCGCTGCGTCGCAAGGATCAGGTGGATGCCGACGGCGCGCGCCATTTGCGCGAGGCGCGTGATCGATTCCTCGACTCCGTTCGTATCGACCATCATCAGATCGGCGAGCTCATCGATCACAATGACGAGGTATGGAAGCGGGCGATGCTCTTCTTCGCCTTGGCCTTCTTCAAAGAGCGAAAGCGATTGGCCTTTTTCGAACGTGCGGTTGTACTGCTCGATGTTGCGGACGCCGCGTTGCGCGAGGATTTTCAGGCGGCGCTCCATTTCGCGCGTGGCGTTGCGGAGCACGTTGGCCGCAACGCGCGGATCGGTGACGACCGGCGTGAAAAGATGCGGAATATCGGCGTAAAGGCCGAGTTCGAGGCGCTTCGGATCGACAAGAACGAGTTTCAGTTCGTCGGGCGTCGATTTGTAAAGCAAGCCCATCAGCAGCGAATTGATGAAGACGCTCTTGCCGGTGCCCGTGGAGCCGGCGATCAGCAGGTGAGGCATCGTGGCGAGATCGGCGGCGCGAATGCGGCCAATCAGATCCTTGCCGAGCGGAAGGGCAAGTTTCGAAGCCGTATGCGAAAACTCGGGCGATTCGATCACGTCGCGCAAAGCGATGGTCTCGCGGCGGACGTTGGGAACCTCGATGCCAACCGTCGATTTGCCCGGGATGCGCTCGATCAGGATTGATTCAGCTTTCAGCGCAAGGCAGAGATCGTCGCCGAGGCTCGTGATGCGGCTGTATTTGATGCCCGCCTCGGGCTTGAATTCGAACGTAGTGACGACCGGACCTGGATTGATTTGTGTAATATGGCCCGCGACTTCGAATTCCGCGCACTTCATCTCGATCGCGCGCGCGGATTCCTTTAACTCGTCCTCGTCCATTTTCTGCGAACGCTCGGCGGCGTGGAGCAGGTTCGTCGGCGGCAGCTTGAAATTCGTCTTGCTCGGCGCGACTTTTGGTTCCGGGCCGCGCTTTTTCGGTGCGGGCGCAGGCTCAGGCTCGTGGAACTTGATCACCGCCGGGCCAGCCTCGGAAGGATCGGTCGGCGCGAACGACTCTGTAGCCTCGGGCGTATCGAGATTTTCTTCGTCTTCCTCTTCGAC